>NZ_JBVBZF010000050.1:0-15624 GCF_057447755.1 Fusibacter sp.
ATATCAGCCTGTGATAAGCTGATAACCTCTCTAAATCATGCTAAAACAAATGCTTTAGAGATAATCAAAATTCTAGAAGAACTTACAAAAGAAAATGTAAACCCTACACGATAACACCATACTTTACCAGGGTGGTATAATGACTAAAAATAAGTCAGTGGAGGATGAAGATGAGCTCAGAAAGTATTAAAATTAGAGGTGCAAAAAACAATAACTTAAAAAATATTAGTCTTGATATACCTAAAAAGAAGATCACAATATTTACGGGTGTTTCTGGTTCTGGTAAATCCTCAATTGTCTTTGACACCATAGCACAAGAATCGGGCAGACAGTTGAATGAAACCTACAGTAAGTTCATACAAAACTTTTTGCCCAAGTACCAGCAATCAAACTTGAATTTTTCATGAACCAATAACCAATTTTAAAATCGAGAAATGAAATTATTGTTTCAGAGTTGTTTACTGAAACAATAAATTTTGTCTTAAATAAAGTATAGACATGTTCCGTACATGCCAGTATTGAGATTTTGAGTTGCCCAATAATGCAAATCACGGTTAGTTTAGCTGTGAAAGTTGTCTTATGCTTTCAAGTGTTTCATAAAAGGCTTCATTAAAATGGGCAACAGGTGTATAGTACAAAATAAATGCATCTGGTTGTTTTTGCGATTTTTGAGGCGACCTTAAGTGGTTTTAAACGAATGGTGTCGATCTGGATATTTTTCATGCAATTCTCCAATGCTAGTCGTCCGAAAGAATTGAGATCATTATTTATTAGCGCATGTAGTGCCATTCGATTGGCATTGGTCACTTTATTTTAACGCTTATAGGAGTATAGTTAAATCCCAACTAACTAATATGATAAAGTTCTTCATGATATCATGATTGCGAAAGTACATCTGAATTTCGACAGATTTCAAATCCATGTCAGTGGCAATGAACAAATACGGAGAGGTTAATTAATTGTATAGCTTTTCCTCTTTTAAAACGACTTAGCGAGGATAGTCCTATTTGCCTGCTTGGTAATGGAACACATTATGGAAAAAGACTACATCAATCGTATGGTCCTTTGCTACTTGAGGTATTTCTCCATCAAGATTTTAGACGTTTGAATTTAATAAGCTATTTACCTTTAAAGGATTTGCATAGAAAAGGCATGGGTTTCACATTGTTTGGATAAGTTAGGCGTAGCAAAACAACTGTCGCTTCGCAAGAATAATTCGACCTCTTGATATAACATGGCATTTTCATCTAGCAAGGAATGTATGAAATCGACAACACCAGTAGAACTGTAGGCTGTGTAGTACATTTAAACTGGGCATCAATGGAGTTTATCCTTTGTTTGATTTAGGTATGTTTACTTAATTTCACAAGGCTGAAACCCTTATTCTTTAGTTTTGGCTTCACTTCTTAAGTGAAATAGCAAAAGTAATCAAAAATATTGTTAATATGCTCCGCAAAAGACTGCTTGTAAAAACTGGATGAAAAATACAGGTCAAGTAATGTTCAGAATTTTTTTACTGAATTTTCATAGCTAATAATCTAGTAGCTATGAATTTTATAGGTGGATTTACCCTGAAATCTAAATGAATTCAGACTAAATGGTATTTATCCCAATTTTAGGCTATAATCAAGAAAAGGCTGCGAAGCATTAAACGAGAGGATAAGTCTCTTCGCAGCCAATGAAGAAAAGTATATATCAATGCCCTTTTAGACTTAGTCCAACTGGAACTATACTTGATACAAATAAAAGTTTTTCAAGACTAAATTTTAATACAGGAGTCGTAACTTTTGCAATTTTACTGACGTATACAGTGATACCATTAATTTGAAATTGATTATAAATCAATTCATTTTCTGGTGCTTTGAGATCGATGTCTGCAATTTCAAAAGTTGGACAGCATCCGCCACCACTTTGATTGATTGTAAGCGTAATTACCTTTTTATTTTTCTTTGATAAATAAGAAATCACATTATCATCAATTTTAATTTCATAGTTTGTGTTCATAATAACACCTCCTACAATATAATATATGCATAAATCATGCCAAAAACATGGTATGGTTTATGCATAGTCTAATAATGCTCAAAAGTTGTTTTATTTAAGGGTATTCATATTAATCACTGTGTGATTTCACACATTTACTGTGCGAAATCACACAGTAAATCTGCATAAAGGAGTATAAACGTGAGAACTAGAAAAAATGATATCGCTCTTTTGATCGTATTAATAGTAATGGTTACCGCTTTACACTATCTAACGATTAATCAGAGATGGGCTGTTCACGATTTTTATAGAAGATTATACTACATTCCAATATTATTGGGTGCGTTTCAATTCAGATTACGTGGTGGCGTCATTACTGGAATAGCAGTAACGTTGTTATATTTACCACATGTAATATTTATTTTGGGTGTTGAAAATATAGTCTTTATTAATCAGTTGCTTGAAATGATAATGTTTTTATTCATAGGATCAATGGCAGGCTATCTAGTAGAGCAACTTTACAGGAATAATTTATTATTAACAGACCAGCTTGAAAGAATCACTGAAATAGAGATTTTAAACGAGAATATATTGAATAGTATGTCCTATCCTTTGATTGCGCTTGACAATAACAATATGGTGAAGATCATCAACAATGCAGCAAAGCGGTACTTCGTTGACTTGAAAACAGATGATTTATTTTTTGAATATCAAAAAGATATATTTGATGAAATTCATATAGCAGTTGAACGCGTTGTAAACGGCACCCTTCATCGTTATGATGAAATTCTGCACCTTCAATTGAACCTTAAACCTCTTGTTTATCATGTTAAAATATTTTCTTTGAAAAATCAAAATGACGATATTATGGGGACTGTAATATCCTTGGAGGACATCACAGAAGTGTATCAGCTTGAAGCAGAAATTCGTCGTTCTGACAAGCTATCTGCCATTGGTGTTATGGCATCCGGCGTAGCTCATGAAATAAGAAACCCTCTTGGTATCATTAAGTCAATTGCTCAAACGATAAAAGCATCTAATAAACTTAATGAAATGGACACTGAAGGAATGGAAATCATAATAAGCGAAGTAGACAGAGCGAATGGTGTAATCAAGGAAATTTTAGATTTTTCTAAAATTGAACGAGGTGTTTTAATCAATATTAATTTAAATGAACTTGTCCATGATGTCATAAAGATTACTCATAATTTTGTTGAGACTAGTTTGGTGACAATTGTAACAGAGATAGCTCCTGATATCTCATGCTTGGTAGACGTTGGTAAAATGAAACAAGTATTTATGAACTTGATAATGAATGCTGTGGATGCGATGCCGAACGGCGGTTTCATAACCATTAAAGGTAATGTTCGGGACAAAAAGGTCATCATCAGTGTATCAGATAATGGCATGGGCATTTCAAAAGAAAAGATAGACAATATTTTCAATCCTTTTTACACGACAAAGGATTCAGGAACCGGTCTGGGATTATCAATCACACATAAAATTATTAAAGAGCATAATGGTACAATAAGAGTGAATAGTACTCTTGGTATTGGAACCGAATTTTTGATTGAGTTGCCTAATAATAGTGAGGTAGAGTATGAAATTTAAAATCTTAATAGTAGAAGATGAAAAAAACATGGTTTGGGCACTTACAAACGCATTGAGGCAAGAGGGATATCAAATTGATTCAGTCTTACGAGGCGATCAAGCGATTGAAACAATTGAGAGGACGAACCCTGATTTGGTTCTTCTAGACATAAAACTTCCTGGAATGGATGGCATAACCGTATTGAGTACTATTCGTGAATTGGGAAATGATGTGCCTGTTGTAATGATGACTGCACATGGAACTCTTGATACAGCAATTCAAGCGATAAAGCTTGGTGCAACCGATTATCTGTCTAAACCCTTTGATTTAGATGAGATGAAAATAATTGTTCAGAAAGCACTCCAATTTGGAGAAATGACAAAAGAAATTCATTACCTTAAAGATGAACTCAACAAGAGTTTAAAGGATAAGATCATTGGCAATAGTCAAAAAATGAAAGATTTGCTAGAAGTGGCAGAACAAGTGGCAAAGAGTGATGCTACGGTTTTGATTACTGGTGAAAGTGGTACAGGAAAGGAAGTCATAGCCGATTATATATTTAAAACCAGCTTGCGATCAGATAAGCCCTTCGTAAAAGTAAATTGTGGTGCATTAACTGAAACGCTACTTGAAAGTGAATTATTTGGGCATGAAAAAGGTGCTTTTACTGGTGCAGTAAGCAGGAAACCAGGACGATTTGAAAGAGCAGAGGGCGGGACGATTTTCTTAGATGAAATTGGCGAAATTCCAATATCCATTCAAGTGAAGCTTCTAAGAGTCCTTCAGCAAAAGGAATTTGAAAGAGTTGGTGGCACAGAGACTTTAACGGCTGATGTTAGAATCTTAGCAGCAACAAATAGGAATCTTGCAGAAATGGTCGAAGAAGGGCTTTTCAGAGAGGATTTATATTATCGATTAAATGTGATTCCTGTCGATATCCCTCCTTTGCGTGAAAGAAGGGAAGATATTTCTCTGTTGTTAGAGTATTTTGTTAATAAGTTTGCTACAAAGATGAATCGAAAACCACTTTTAATTGAAGAAAGTGCTATGGCATGTCTTGTTAATTACAATTGGAAAGGTAATATTCGTGAACTCGAAAATTTGGTCGAGAGAATGGTTATACTTTCACGTACAGGGACTGTCAGCTTGAATGATTTGCCTAAGGAAATCAAGACCAAGGATGATCAAATGAGTTTGTTTTATCTACCTGAATCAGGCATTAATTTAGATGAAGTAGAAAAGGATCTTATCGAACAAGCAATGAAGCGAACGGATAATAATCAGACTAAAGCCGCTAAATTACTGGGTATATCTAGGCATACCTTGCTCTATCGGATGGGGAAATACGATATGAAATAGACCAATAGGTCTATTTTTTTTTGAAAATTTTATACAATAAACAATGTTGGCATGAAATATGCATAATCATTTAGCATAGGTAGTGAGATTACTTAATAAAATGTAGAATATTAAATTGGAGGTTATAAGATGGAAATACTAATCAGAGTTCTATTTGTTGTCGCTTTTGGTTTTATGGCATTTCGTATTATGCGAGGTGGCGGTTGTTGCGGTGGTTCTCATGGAACACATAGGTCACATACCGAGAGCCAAAGTGGAAAAGCAAGTTGTTGTAGCGGTAAAGATAATAATCAAAGCAATGAAAAGCACTCATAAAATTGAACTGTATCATATGCTACACTAATGTGCTAATTTGTACTAATTCAAATTATTGAAACGAGGTGATAATATGGCTAAAAGAGAAGAGATTCTATCTATAAAAGGGATGACCTGTACATCTTGTGCTGCAGCAATCGAAAAATCAGTTTCAAAACTTGATGGCACAATTACAGCAAGTGTAAATTTTGCCACAGAAAAATTGAATGTGGCATTCGATGACTCCTTGTTGACCATAGAAGCGTTAAAAGACAGTGTAAAAAAAACAGGATATGAGCTTATCGATAACTTGGAGTCTAAGGGAATTGTTATTCCAATACAAGGTATGACATGTTCGTCATGCGTTATGCACATTGAAAAAGCACTAGGTACAATAGAGGGAATTGTTTCAGTTCAAGTAAATATTGCTACTGAAAAGGCTGACATTGTTTACGACCCTTCTAAGATACGTATATCAGATATTAAGCAAGCAATTGTAAAAGCAGGTTATACACCATTGGATATTGAATCACAAGGTTTGGGTGACGTGGACAAAGACCGACGTGATAAAGAAGTAAAAGCACTCTGGCAAAAATTTGTTGTTTCGTTGATTTTTACAATACCACTTTTGGTAATCGCGATGGGACATTTGGTCGGGATAGAGTTACCAAGCATTGTGAATCCTATGCACAATCCATTTAATTTTGCAATTACACAAATTGTTCTAGTTATACCTGTAGCAATCGCGGGACGAAAGTTTTATACTGTTGGGTTTAGAGCATTAATAAAGAGAAGTCCTAACATGGATTCTTTAATTGCAATGGGCACAAGTGCGGCGATAGCATATGGTTTTTTTGCAACCTATAAAATATATTATGGGGAATTGGAATATGCAGGTGATTTGTATTTTGAAACCGCTGGCGTGATTGTTACCCTAATTTTATTGGGAAAATATTTAGAATCTGTATCAAAGGGCAGAACTTCGGAGGCAATTAAAAAGCTGATGGGGCTTGCGCCCAAAACTGCCATTGTCATAAAAAATGATACAGAGATCATTATTCCAATAGAAGAAGTTGAGCCTGGCGACATACTCCTTGTCAAACCAGGAGAGAAAATTCCTGTTGACGGTGAGGTTGTAGAGGGGCTAAGCACTGTAGATGAATCCATGCTTACTGGTGAAAGTATGCCAATTCAGAAAAAAGCAGGTGACCTTGTCATCGGTGCAAGTGTTAATAAGCATGGCTTAATGAAGATGAAGGCGACAAAGGTTGGCAAGGACACTGCATTGGCGCAAATCATAAAACTCGTGGAAGAGGCACAAGGATCAAAGGCACCTATAGCAAGACTTGCAGATATAATTTCAGGTTACTTTGTACCAATAGTCATTGGTATAGCAATCTTAGCTGGTCTTATCTGGTTCTTATCGGGTCAATCAGTTTTATTTTCATTAACAATTTTTATAGCTGTTTTAGTAATTGCTTGTCCATGTGCCCTAGGTCTTGCAACACCAACAGCTATAATGGTAGGTACAGGAAGAGGTGCAGAGTTTGGTGTTTTAATTAAGGGTGGAGAGCCACTTGAAACAGCACATAAAATTAACATGGTCGTGTTCGATAAAACAGGAACAATTACAGAAGGTAAGCCGATGGTAACAGATGTTATAACAGATGTCGGTTTTAGCAAGGAACAAGTCATACAAGTGGCGGCTTCAGCTGAGAAGGGTTCTGAACATCCACTGGGCGAAGCGATTGTAAACAATGCTTTTGAAGCAGGTATTGAGCTTTTGCGAATAAATGCTTTTGAAGCAGTACCTGGTCATGGTATAGATGTTAGTTTAGGTGAAACGAATGTACTATTAGGCAATTTGAAGTATATGAAGGATGAAAATATAATTGTGACGCTTGAGTCTGAAGCTGATAGATTGGCCGCTGAGGGAAGGACACCTATGTATATTGCGATCAATGGGATAATGGCCGGTATCATTGCAGTTGCAGATGTTACAAAAGAAAACAGTGCTTTTGCTGTGACTAAGCTCCATGAAATGGGTATTAAGGTTGCTATGATTACAGGTGATAATAAAAGAACAGCTGAAGCCATCGCAAAGCAAGTTGGCATTGATATGGTTCTAGCGGAGGTTCTACCCGAAGACAAGGCAAACGAAGTCAAAAAACTTCAAGAGCAAAATTATATAGTGGCAATGGTTGGAGACGGTATTAACGATGCGCCTGCTTTGGCACAGGCTGATGTTGGTATTGCAATTGGTTCAGGAACGGATGTTGCGATAGAGTCAGCAAGCATTGTGCTGATGAAGAGTGATATATTGGATGTTGTTACA
Source organism: Fusibacter sp. (assembly GCF_057447755.1). Classification (NCBI taxonomy): domain Bacteria; kingdom Bacillati; phylum Bacillota; class Clostridia; order Eubacteriales; family Fusibacteraceae; genus Fusibacter; species Fusibacter sp. Next base: position 7,563 of record NZ_JBVBZF010000050.1, read on the forward strand.
GCGATTCAGCTTAGTAAAAGTACCATCAGAAATATCAAACAAAATCTATTCTGGGCATTTGCATACAATACTGCGGGCATACCACTAGCAGCAGGTTTATTATTTGCCTTCGGTGGACCTAAATTAAACCCGATGTTTGCTGCGGCAGCGATGTCCTTAAGTTCCGTTTCAGTTCTAACAAACGCATTGAGGCTTAGACGATTTAAGCCAGTAATTCAAAGAGGAAGGTAGTCAATGGAAGATAGAAATGTTCATATGGTAGAGTGTGACAAAAATCAAGATAATCAAGAGCATCAAAAACACCCTAAAAAAATGGGTCTTAAGCATGGTTTGCTTATGATATTATGCTGTTTAATTCCGATAGCACTCATTGGTTTGCTACCCTTATTAGGGGTGAAAGGTTTATCGTGGAGTTGGTTATTCTTTCTGCTATGCCCAATAATGCATATTGGCATGATGTTTTTTATGAAGGATCATCATTAGTTATAAAAATTGTAGTGGCTGTAAATAACATCAGAGGTTTTGATGTATTTTTAGCATAATCTTTTCAAGGGGCGCATCACACGCCCCTTCCCCCTTTTTATTGAGTTTGTAATATGAAATCATTAAGTTCTGAGTGAACGCTTGGAAAAATGAAATTTTTAAAAAAAGGAGCAATGCTTTGAAACATAAGAGTATATTTGCAAGGTTTACCCCCTGGAAGAGTGGCATTATCGGTGCGGGATTGCTCTTAGGATTATATTTTATTACTTTATCCTTGGCAAATTCTCCTGGGTATGCGGTAAGCCAATTTAAACAATTATGGTATTGGTTTTTACCTCTTATTATTGGTTTTGGTATCCAGTTGGGACTGTATTCTCACATTAGAAGGTTTGAACATTTTAAAATACATGGAGCTAGAGCAGGTATTGCAGCAAGCTCAGGGGTATCTGCAGGTTCAATGATTGCTTGTTGTTTACACCATGTTGCTGATATACTGCCTGTATTGGGTTTATCTGCAGCTGCAATTTTCTTGGCTAAATATCAAGTTCCTTTTATTATTTTGGGCATTGTTTCTAATCTAATTGGAATAACCATGATGCTTGTCTTAATTCAAGATCAGAATATGTATCAAAAAAAATGGCATATCTTTAAAATCAATATGAAAGTCCTTAGAGGGTTTGTTCTGATTATTGGGGCAGTATTTACAATTATGGCCTTTTTACTAACCAGGTAAATAGGTGTTTTTAAGGAGAGATAAAATGTGGAAAAATAGAATGCAATTGGTATTGTTTGCCATAATAATAATCATAGGAGGGAGTGTGGTTTTTAAAATAGTTGCAAAGCCATCAGACAAAGAGGATAATCGTTCGATGAAAACGTCTGATCAAGCTCAAAAGGAGATTGTAATTGTTAAAAAGCCTAACGAAAACGAGGTTGGTATTAAGGAAAGATCAAATGCAAGTGTTCAAAGTATTTCAATTGGTGCTGTTGACATAGAGGTCCAGTTCTATAACGAAGAAATTCCAAGTTTGGAAGATTGGATTTTCATGATAGATATGGATACGCATAGTGTTGATCTTGATCAAATAGATTTGGAGAAATCCGTATATTTTATGGATGACAATGGAAATATTATTAATGAAGGGTTTAAAGCTAGAAAGTCTGGATCTGGGCACCATATATCACAATATATTGAATTGCCTAAACAAATAAATGGTGAAGAGACCATTAAAAGTGACTTCACAAGCTTTAAAATGGTGTTTCTGAATATTGATGGTGTTGAAAAATCTGAACTTGAATGGGATATGACATTATTTGCAGATGCATTTTAATAAAAATAGAATAAAAATTGATTATCATACTTGTGCCATAATTGTATTATATGATACTAGATAAGAAGTTAAGTTATAAAACATAAAACAAATTTGGAGGCGAGGATATGAAAAAACATGCTACAAAAAAATTTATGGTAGTATTACTGGCAATGGGTATGATTGCCGCTGGAACTGTAACTTTTGCAGATCAGTCTGTATATCAAGGCTTTTGGCAAAATATGATGGGAAATACAACAACTGAGGGATACAGTAATGTAGTAGGAACAATGGGGAGTATGATGTCTGGCTATTCTAATAGTGGCAGCCTCAACAATGGATTTGGTCATATGAATGGTATGATGGGTTCATATAATTGGAATAACAATCAAGATTTTGATTCGTCAGAACTTTTGTCAATTGATGATTTAAAAGAAAACGTAGAAAAGTATTTAAAGAATTATGAGGGAAAATTTGAAATAGATGATATTTTCGTTTATTCAAATAGTGATTATTATTTCTCAATTATTGAAGAAGAAACGGGTCGTGGTGCAATGGAGCTTCTCGTTAATCCAGTCACAGGTTATGTTTATCCGGAATATGGACCTAATATGATGTGGAATACGAAGTATGGGATGCATGGTTCAAGTGGCTATGGTGGTATGATGGGTAACTTTTTCATAAATAATGATGGCGAAGAGATTCTTACTGAGCAAGAAGCACTTGAGAATGCAAATGCGTATTTAGAAGAATTGAATGCAAACCTGGTAGCAGAGGAAGAAGGACATGTCTTTTATGGCTACTATACCTTTCATGTAAATGATGGGGAAACTTTAAAGGGTATGATGAGTGTTAACTCAAGTACAGGTGATGTTTGGTATCACAATTGGCATGGATTACTCACTGAAGTGGTTTCCGATCATGAATAATAGAAATGTTGTATCTGAGAACGACCTTTGGGTCGTTTTTCTTTTGAATTAGATTGGATATCAATTAGTATTTAAATCTTATTTAAGTGAATATTTTCTTAATTAATGCTGATACTGTATCATATCACACAATCTATGTGGGAAATGCTACAAGCTTTGAGAAAACAAATAGTAAACAGGCAAAATTGGTCCTGTATGGATTAAATTTTATATTTTTTTTTGGCATAAAAATTGCAACATTCTAATAATGAATAAAAAACATAAGGAGTGAAAGTATGCAAGATGTAATAAGTATAGGCGGATTCCACATATATCTATTTGGGATAACAATCGCTTTTGGGCTTCTAATAGGTTATTTGATAACATATCTTGAGATTAAACGAAAGAAGCTCAGTGATACAGTATTTGGTGATTTGTCAATTATTGTTATTATATTTTCAATAATTGGGGCAAGATTATATTATGTTTTAGCCTTCAATTTGAAATTTTATCTAACAAATCCGATGGATATCTTTTTAATTAGAAATGGTGGAATGTCTATACAAGGTGGAATCCTTGGTGGTGTTCTATCAGGGGGTATATATCTTTGGTTAAAAAAAGCTGATTTTAAGGATTATGCAGATGCATTTGTGCCAGGTTTAGCATTTGGACAGTTTATTGGTAGGTTAGGGTGTGATGTATTTGGTATTCCAATGAACAAGATTTATCCTTGGGGACTCCTTATTAATGGGCAATTGGTACATCCAGTTCAAATTTATGAAGCATTGCTTGATTTAATTTTGTTTGGATTTTTATGGAGAAAAAGAGCAACCTTAAGGTTTAAGGGGCAACTTTTTGCTGAGTATTTAATTGGATTTGGTCTTATTAGAGGTATCGTGGAGTTTTTTAGAATTAATCCTATTTGGTTGGGAAGTTTTACAGTTGCACATATGACCGCAGCTGTAATGTGCATAATTGGTATTGTACTCTATATGAAATTTAAATCCTCCCAATACACGGATGAGAATGTAGATAAGAGCAAACCTTTGCCATTGTATTTATATTGTGGAAGTATAATCTTACTGGGTTTTGCTGCAACATTCTTTTTCTACAAAATAAGATTTTAAAAAAACAGTAGTTGCTAAAATCATTGATTTTAGCAGCTACTGTTTTTTGCAATTACTTCAAAGGCCTAGAAATAGTGTATTCAATCGTTTTTTTCTTACTGAAAAAATGGATTAGAAACAAGCTGAATGTATACATGGCTAATCCAATAGTTAAGGCGATTACATCGGAAAGCATATTTGTGTTGTCAGGGAATAAGTACAATTTACTTAGTATAATTCCAATAATGATCATAAATAGAGGCACGATATAAAACATTGCCGCTATTCTAAGTACTTTATTTGTCTCTGAATCTACTTGAACGATCTCACCTTGCTTTGCATTGATGGGATTTGATGTTGAAATTAAAACCCCCATCGCATTACACGAACCGCCACAACTCTTGCAATTACCACCGCAGGCTGACTGTCTAACAATCTGTATAAGTGCATGATCTGCATCAGAAGAGATCACTCTGCCATTTTGTCTCATATTAACACCTCCTATAAATTATTTATGCAATAATTGTGCCAATTACAGGTTTGGCATAATTATTGCATAAATAATAAGCAGAACGAGGTGATGAAATGATTTAATAAGTTGAAAATTGACAACACATAAAGGTCTAAAAATAGAGAAAAGGTGAAGTGGTCAGACATATGAGGAAAGGGGATTTTATCGTTATTATAGCAACATTGATTGTTGCTTTAGTACTTTCACTTGTCATGAAAAATTCAAAGGATGATTCTGCTTTATTTAGTTTTAGAGTAAAACAGGGACCTAAAATCATCTTAGAAAATACCGTTGGAAGAGACTATAAAGGGATTATTGCATTCAGTCTTAATAATCAAACGGAATACGTTGAAGTTAATCAAGGGAAAATCAAGCTGTCAAAAATGACAAAAGAAGTTTGTCCAAGGCAGATATGTTCAAATCTTGGTTGGGCGATTCATCAAGGTGATATCTTGGTTTGTCTTCCAAATAAATTAATCGTAGAAGTTATTGAGAAAGAAGGAGTAGAAAATTATGGAACAGATACAATCAGCTACTAAGTTAATTGAAAAAGAGGGTGTTACATTTGATGTGATGAATCATCTCGGTACTGACAAGATAAAACAATTACTGCTGATGTTTTTTTTATCAGCGGCACTTTTTGCCTACGAGGTGCTTTTAACGAGATATTTCTCAACTGTGATTAATGTTAATCTCGTTTATCTAGTTGTATCATCAGCACTGTTCGGAACAGGATTAGGCGCATACCATGCTCATAGTAGTCTAAAAGACAAAGATCAAGCTTATATTTCTAAATTTATAAGTAAAAATATGTATTTATTAGCAATATCAATAATCCTATTTTGGGGTTTAGCATTAGTTGGACCTTATATGAAGGGATATACATTTTATATAATGGGTTCTTCATCCACTTTCATATTTGGCGGGATGGTAATGTCTGCAATTTATTTGAAACAATCGGAATTCGGACATGAATTTTATTTTGTGGATATGCTTGGAGCTGTATTTGGTTGTGTGATTATAGTGGTTGGTATGATGTTATTTGAGTTTTACTCAGGAATAGCCGTTATGTTTTTTCTAATGGCACTTGCACTTGTATCTAATAGTAATTCGATGAACAAGACCTTTAATTATATATCGGTGATCGTACTTATTTTTTCAGGAGCGTTATTGTTTACAGAACCGGTAATTGACTTTATGAATAATCATTTTGACGCATATTATCATAATCCCAATAAAGGTGTTGCCTATATATCAGAGGCCCACAAGTCAGATGTTGAGATTATTTACTCAAAATGGAGTGCTTTTAGCAGAACAGATGTCCTTAAACTAACAAATGACGACGATGTAAGATATATTTTAACGGATGGTGGTGCATCTGCACCAATTGTTAAATTTGATGGAAATCTTCAGAATTTAGAGGACATGAAAACAGACGTAACATTTTTGTCTTATCTCATTGGCAATAATGACAAATCACTCCTAATTGGAAGTGGTGGTGGCAAAGATGTTATCTATGCTTTATTAAGCGGCAGCAAGAATATTACTGCTGTTGAAATCAACGAGGGCACTATAGATGCAGTAAATGCTTCTAAAGAATACAGTGGTGATATCTATAATCAACCTGGTGTAAGCTTGATTGTTGGTGATGGGCGAAAGTTCGTTGATGAAACAACGGAAACTTTTGATCATATATATCTATCAATGTTGATGTCAAATGCAATAGATAATTCCAGATTGTCTCTAGTTGAAAACTACATTTTCACAAAAGAGGCATTTAGTTCTTATATGAAAGCACTCAATCCAGATGGGAGAATATCGTTTATGGTCCATAACGGTGTTGAAGCAGTTCGAGTGGCTAATACTTGGATAGAAACACTCATTGAATCTGGTGTTCCCGAACGTGAAGTGAACAATTACTTTGTCATCGTGGATGGCATGAAAAATCACGACAGTCAGCCTGGTGAGGCACATATGCCATCTGTTATTTTGAAGAAAAAACCCTTTACTGAAGAGGAACTACTTATAATCAACAATTACCTCATTGATGAAGAGGTAGCTGCAATGCACCTGCCTTTTAAACCCAATCAATTATATTCCCGATTAAACGATGGTTCAGCGTCTTTTAAGGATATTATAAGCCAACTGGATATAAATGTTGCACCTGTTAAAGATACAAATCCATTTTTTTATAAATATTCGAAAGGATTTCCAAATGAAATATTGCCACTTATGATACCGACACTTATAATTGGTGTATTTCTACTTTCTAAAGCTAATCGGATTAGAGGTTCGATTTATTATTCCGCCAATTTTTTGATAATTGGAATGGGATATATGATCGTCGAACTTGGTTTCATACAATCACTTCAAAGATATCTTGAAAAGCCAATATTTAGCTTTACTTTAGTACTGATCGGTCTCTTGACTGGAAGTGCATTTGGTGCATTAGTTTCAGGTAAAATCCCATGGTTTGAGAAATTCAAGATATATTCAGGATTAGTCATAGGGGTTGTAATCATTTCAAGTTATTTTTGGTTAAATAAAATAACATTAAATACAATGGCATTATCAATACCTGAAAAGCTTTCAATCGTATTACCAATTATCTTGATTGTCGGATTTTTTATGGGCATACCCTTTCCGTATTCAATTGAACGAATGAGTAAAGACAAGTATATAAAAGGGCAGATTCCTCTTATGTACGCACTCAATGGATATGCTGCTGTTATTGGTTCAATGTTGGCATTAATTATAGCGATGAATTTTGGATTTGTATTTGTGGTTTTAGTTGGGGCAATGTTGTATTTTGTATTAGGGGTAATGCAAATGAGTGATTTTAGAGCACATTAAAGGAAAGAGATTCCATCCCTATCATATGGATTTGATATTTGCATTCAAAAAAGCTATGATATATATTGTGCAAACGTAACAAAATATCATTAACAAATGAAGGATTTGAAGTGCTACTCGTCAATTGGACAATAAAAAAATATAAAATCATTCTGCCAGCGGTTAAATCTGTTGGCAGTTTTGTGCTACTAGAGGTAATTTGATGTTTTTCTAAATGTGTTAATACACCTAAATTCCGTTGTAATCGATTACCGTTGAGTTAAATTGACAAAGTACTCTATCATCTCAACAAGATCAATTTAACTAGTCAATCTATTCCCCTGATAACGCTCTCTTTTTAGGATTTTCTAGAATCCTTTTATTGGGCAATTATCAATACATTTAGTTACTTGTGCCATACATTGTGTCATTTATACATGATAAAGTTTTATGTTAAATGTTCTATTTGTGTACTCGAAAAAAAAGGATTTAATCCCTTTCCCTCATCTAAGTACCGCACATGAGAGTTTCCTGAACATATGGCTCAAGCATTTCTTCATCATTACTGGCGGCAAAAATTGCACAAAGTTTTAGCCTTTTTTATTAAAATAGTCTTCATAAGAAAGGGTGTTTTAGGGATTTGTATCTTTTGATGTCTGACGGTTATCGTGAGGATGATATTCAGCGTCTTAAAATAATTAGAACCCTGAGGTGTGCAAATTATTCTTTGACGGCAATACTTAGGATGTTAAATGACACTGATAAAAACTCTACAACAAATATAAGTGCTGTTTTAGATGCCCCAGCCAATAATGAGGAGATTATATCAGCCTGTGATAAGCTGATAACCTCTCTAAATCATGCTAAAACAAATGCTTTAGAGATAATCAAAATTCTAGAAGAACTTACAAA
>NZ_JBVBZF010000051.1:0-15512 GCF_057447755.1 Fusibacter sp.
GCGTTTAACCGCGTTAAAGGTTGTAAAGTGGCATGATTTTTCATGACTATTAGGGTGGAACCGCGTGAATCTCTCGTCCCTAGCATTGTTTGCTAGGCACGGGAGTTTTTTTATTATATACAACAAAATTTGAGCCGAAAGCTGTGATGAGAAATGTTCAATCTCAAACAGCGTCAGCGAAAATTGGTTTGAGACATCGAAGGTGGCTCAAATGTTGTTATAAATCATTAGTTTTCACCCAGATTTGAGCAAGAATTCCCAACTTGCGAAAAGCGAACACTCAAAATCATACAGAGTTTGAGGAACTGGTTTATGACATCTTGAGAGGGTACAAATCTTGTTGGAACCGCCAAACTCTTGCCATGTAGGTTCAAAACGCGTAATTTAATGACAATTTATATTTATAAAAATGAAATGGAGGAATTTAGTATGTCGATGATCAAATTAACATTAAAAGATGGCTCGATTCGTGAAGTTGAAAAAGGCATCACTGTCTATGATGTGGCAAAGCAGATCTCTGGTCGTTTGGCTAAAGAGGCTGTTGTGGGTTCTGTCAATGGAAAGACTGTGGATTTGTCTTATGTATTAAATGAAGATTGTGAACTCAGTATTTTTAAGTTTGAAGATTCTGAAGGTGCACATGCATTCAGACACACAAGCTCGCATATTTTGGCCCAAGCGGTTAAACGTCTATTCCCGGGTACTAAACTTGCGATTGGACCTGCAATTGACAATGGCTTCTATTATGACTTTGATACAGACCATAAATTTGTACCAGAGGACCTTGAAAAAATTGAAGCAGAAATGAGAAATATCGTAAAAGAAGATTTAAAACTTAGAAGATTTGAGCTTCCAAGAAATGAAGCAATAAAATTCATGAGTGAAAAAGGTGAAGATTACAAGGTAGAACTTATCAATGACCTACCTGAAGATGAAATCATTTCTTTCTATGAGCAAGGTGACTTTGTGGATCTTTGTGCAGGTTGCCACGTGGTAAGCACTAAAGAAATTAAGAGCTTTAAGCTTTTAAATTTAGCAGGTGCTTATTGGAGAGGTGATGAAAAAAATAAAATGCTTCAAAGAATCTATGGCACTTCCTTCCCAAAAGCTTCTTTATTAGAAGAGTATATTACAATGCTTGAAGAAGCGAAAAAGAGAGACCATAGAAAACTTGGCAAGGAACTTAAACTCTTTTCGCTTATGGAAGAGGGGCCAGGTTTCCCGTTCTTCCTTCCAAACGGTATGGTCGTCAAAAACAAACTCCTTGAATATTGGAGAGAAGTTCATGATAAAGCAAATTATGTTGAAGTAGAAACACCAATTATCTTAAATAGAAAGCTTTGGGAAACTTCGGGTCACTGGTTCCACTACAAAGATAATATGTATTCACTTATCATTGATGAAGAGGATTATGCAATCAAACCAATGAACTGCCCGGGCGGCATGCTTGTTTACAAGACAGATTTAAGATCTTATAAAGACTTCCCGATGAGAGTTGGTGAAATTGGTAGAGTTCATAGACATGAGTTATCTGGTGCTTTACATGGTTTAATGCGCGTTAGAGCATTCACACAAGATGACGCTCATATTTTCATGCTTCCTGAGCAAATCAAGGACGAAATCAAAAATGTATGTAAATTAATTGATGAAGTTTATAAAACATTTGGTTTCTCATACCATGTTGAACTTTCAACTAGACCGGAGAAATCAATGGGTACAGATGAGGAATGGTCATATGCAGAAGCTTCTTTAAAAGCTGCACTTGAAGAACTTGATTTAGCTTATAAACTCAATGAAGGTGATGGCGCATTCTATGGTCCAAAAATTGACTTCCATTTAAGAGACTGTTTAGGTAGAACTTGGCAGTGTGGAACAATTCAGCTTGATATGCAGCTGCCACAACGTTTTGAACTTTCTTACATTGGTAAAGACGGAGAGAAACACCAACCAATCGTCATCCACAGGGTTGCATTTGGTAGTATTGAACGTTTCCTTGGTATTTTAATTGAAGAGTTTGCAGGTAAGTTCCCAACATGGCTTGCACCAGTTCAAGTAAAACTTTTACCGATTGCAGACAGACATGTTCCTTATGCAGAAGAAGTTAAAGCAAAATTAGCGGATGCTGGCATTAGAGTTGCAATTGATGATCGTGCAGAAAAGATTGGCTATAAGATTAGAGAAGCTCAGCTTGAGAAGAATCCGTATATGTTGATCTTAGGTGACAAGGACATCGAAAACAAAGGCGTTTCTGTTCGTTCAAGAGATATTGGTGAACTTGGCAGTATGGATATTGAGGCATTTGTTAGCACTGTTGTAAAAGAAATCAAGTCAAGAGCACTAACAACTGGCTTTGAAAAAGCTGGTGAATAAGCCTTCTGAATGAACACCAGATCATATTAACAAATAACAACTGATATGATTTCAGGTGGGTATAAAAGAAAATTATCAAAATAACTTGACAGGCCTAAAAGGACATGTTATAGTTATTAAGGTCATAAAAACAACCAAGTAGAAGCCCGCTTCTCACCATATAACGCAGTGTTCATATGGTAAATAGTATCTTTTCTCATAGAGTTTATACTCTATTGTTTAAAAAAGTTGCTAACGGCGGATATTCTATCCGCCGTTTTTTTATGCTATCATAAGTCATTTAGCATTAAGCGATTAATGATTGATTTGTTTCAAAATGGACAAGTCGTATGATGAAACTATCACAGGGTGACTTTTAAAAGTAAGTCATGAAAATGTACTGTGATTCTAACTAAAACTAGGGGGTGTATCTTATCAAAACAGCTGATATTAATGAAGAAATTCGTGACCGTGAAATAAGAGTTATTGGCGACGATGGCGAACAACTTGGCATTATGCCTACAAAGGACGCATTAGCACTTGCGCAAGAAAAGAAACTTGATCTTGTAAAAATTGCACCAAATGCAAATCCGCCTGTTTGCAGAATTATGGATTTCGGTAAGCATCGATACGAACAACAAAAACGTGATAAAGAAGCACGCAAAAAGCAAAAAAGCGTTAGTGTGAAAGAAGTTCGTTTGAGCTTAAACATTGAAAAGCATGATTTAGAAACAAAAGCGAAAAGCGCTGCTAAATTCTTAGAAAAAGGTGACAAAGTTAAAGTTTCATTAAGATTCAAGGGCCGTGAGATGGGTTATACTCAATTAGGATATGAAGTATTTAACAAATTTATCGCGGAAATTGATGAAATTGGAGCACTAGAAGCACCAGCAAGAATAGAAGGCAGAAGTTTAGTTGCAACTCTTGCACCTAAAAAATAAATTCATATAAATTCGGAAGGAGGACTTTACAATGCCAAAAATGAAAACACATAGAGGCGCTGCTAAAAGAGTTAAAAAAACTGGAAGTGGCAAATTGAAAAGAAGTAAAGCTTTTACTAGTCATATCTTAACTAAAAAATCTTCTAAAAGAAAAAGAAACTTAAGACAAGCTACTACTGTTAGCGAATCAGATATGAAAAGAGTAAGAACATTATTACCTTATTTATAGGAAGCATAAAGAAAAAGGAGGTTTAAAGAAATGGCTAGAGTTAAAAGAGCTGTAAACGCAAGAAAAAAACATAAAAAAATTCTTAAATTAGCTAAAGGTTTTTATGGCCAAAAAAGCTTAGTATTTAGAGCAGCAAATCCAGCAGTTATGAGATCTTTAAGATCTGCATATGTTGGTAGAAAATTAAGAAAAAGAGATTTCAGAAAATTATGGATCGCTAGAATCAATGCAGCATCAAGAATCAATGGTTTAAGCTATTCTAAATTTATGAACGGTCTTAAAAAAGCAAATATCGAAATCAACAGAAAAGTATTGTCAGAAATGGCAATTCATAACCCAGAAGATTTTGCTAAATTAGTTTCTGTGGCTAAAGAAAACTTATAGAGTTTTTAATAGATAAACCAAGTTCAATCGAACTTGGTTTTTTTATTGTATACAACAAAATTTGAGCCGAAAGCTGTGATGAGGAATGTTCAACCTCAAACAGCGTCAGCGAAAATTGGTTTGAGTCATCGAGAGATGACTCAAATGTTGTTGTAAACAACAAAATTGAGGGAAAGTCATTTTTTATAGACATTTGATGATAATGTTTTTAATCTCAAATGAAATATTGATTAATTATGAATAAATATTACAAAAAAATTAACGAAAATTCTCTCGTGTATCTTGTATACAAAATCTAATTGTCATATAATAAGGCTATAAATAAATTTGTAGGAGTGTTTAAGATGGCATTTTTAGATAAGGTAGTAGAAATTGCGAAAAGCAATGTTCAAACGATTGTATTACCAGAAGCGTTTGACCCAAGAACAATCGAAGCAACTCATAAAATTTTAGAGATGGGTATTGCAAAAATCATTTTAATTGGTGATGAGGCTGAAATTAAGGCTAAAGCTGGTGAATGGAATGTTGATGGTGCATCGTTTATTAATCCTGAAACATTTGAAGACATGGATAAAGTGGCTGAAACCTTAGCTGAGCTTAGAAAAAGCAAGGGTATGACTAAAGAAGAAGCAAAAGCATTATTAACTTCAAACGTACTTTATTTAGGTGTTATGCTTGTAAAAATGGGCTATGCTGGCGGAATGGTAGCTGGTGCAGCAAACTCAACAGGTGATGTGTTAAGACCAGCACTTCAAATCTTAAAAACGGCACCAGGTATTAAACTCGCATCAGGTGCATTCATCATGGAAGTTCCTAATTGTGAGTATGGTGAAAATGGTATTTTCATCTTTGGAGATTGTGCACTTAATCCAAATCCAACTGCCGAAGAGTTAGCTCATATTGCAATTAGCTCTGCAAATACTTTTAAAGCATTAATTCATGCAGAACCACACGTGAGTATTTTATCATTTTCATCAAAAGGATCTGCAAAGCATCCTGATGTTGATAAAGTAATTGAAGCGACTAAAATTGCAAAAGAATTAGCACCAGAAATTAGTCTTGATGGTGAGCTTCAATTTGATGCGTCTATTGTACCTGCAATTGGTAAAAGTAAGGCACCAAATTCAACAGTTGCTGGACAGGCAAACGTAATCATATTCCCTGACTTAGATGCTGGAAATATTGGCTATAAACTTGTTCAAAGATTAGCGAATGCCAATGCATATGGTCCTGTTATTCAAGGTCTTTCAATGCCAGTTAACGATTTATCGAGAGGCTGTTATGCGGATGATATCGTAGGTACTGTGGCATTGACGGCTTTACAAGCTCAAATGCAAAACAAATAAATAGAATAAATCTTACACGATTAAGCACCCTAAGAGGCAAAACTTCTTAGGGTGCTTTTATTATGTACCATTAACTCCCATCCAGGCCTCAAAACCTTAAAATTTAGGAATATAGTTTTGCTTTTTAATAAAAAAATGTATAATATATAAAGTACCTTTAAGCAAGATCAAACAATAGCAGTATTTAATAGGGGGAACATAATGGAACAATTAAGGCATAGTCTCAAGAAGGGTTTAAAGCCTGCACAAGTCTTAGTTTTAGGGTTTGCGGGAACGATACTCTTGGGGACAATTTTACTCATGCTTCCGATTTCTGCAGCAAATGGCCAAGCAACCTCATTTATAAATTCACTGTTTACTGCAACATCAGCAGTTTGTGTAACAGGACTTGTGGTTGTAGACACAGGTACTTATTGGAGTGTGTTTGGTAAAACCGTAATTTTGCTTTTAATACAAATCGGTGGTTTGGGATTCATGACAATGGCAACTTCAATCGCCATAATTTTAGGCAAGAAAATTAGTTTAAGAAATAGGCTCATCATGCAGGAAGCACTAAATCAATTTTCAATATCAGGTGTCATAAGACTAACGCAATATATTATCTTAACCACACTTGGAATTGAATTTGCTGGCGCATTACTGCTTTCCATAAGATTTATCCCACAATTTGGCTTGAAAAACGGCTTTTACTATGCAGTTTTCCATTCGGTGTCCGCCTTTTGTAATGCAGGTTTTGATATTATGGGGAATGGCACAAGTCTAACCAATTATGTGAGCGATCCATTGGTTTCAATCGTCATCATGTTTCTCATAGTACTTGGTGGACTTGGTTTTTCTGTAATTGTTGATATTGGCAGAACACAAAGCGTAAGAAAACTCTCGCTTCATTCAAAGCTTGTTATCTCAATGACAGCGATCTTAATTGTTATTGGCTTTGCGACTGTGATGTTATTTGAAGTAAATAATCCTGATACCTTGGGTCAATTGGATTGGGGTGGAAAAATACTTGCTGCACTATTTCACTCGGTGACGCCGAGAACGGCAGGATTTAATACCTTAAATATGGCACATTTAACGCTACCAACTTTACTCTTAACGATTTTATTCATGTTTATTGGTGGATCACCTGGATCAACAGCTGGCGGTATTAAAACCACAACCTTTGGTTTAATATTTTTAAAAGTTAGATCGGTTATTCTAGGTGTTGATGACGTTGAGTTCGCACATAGGAGAATTTCTAAGGATACAATTAATCGAGCACTAGCCGTTTTTTTCATTGCAAGTTTTGTTGTAATTGCAGTTACAGCTGCTCTTGCAATTACAGAGAAGGATGCAACCTTGGAATATGTATTATTTGAAGCAATGAGTGCATTTGGTACTGTGGGCTTATCGCTTGGGTTAACACCTTCCTTATCTTTAGCCGGTAAAATAGTAGTTTCAGCAGCGATGTTCTTCGGGCGTTTAGGTCCATTGACCATTGTACTTGCATTGAGTAATAGAGATTTATCAAAGAGAAAACTGATACGTTATCCTGAAGGAAAAATTATTGTAGGGTAATTTGATTTATATGAGAATGCATCAAAACAAATGGAGGCAAGAAAATGAAAAAGCAATTTGTAGTAATTGGTTGTGGTCGATTTGGTCAAAGTGTGGCAATTAAACTTGCAGAGCTTGGCTGTGAAGTTATGGTTGTTGATGATAATGAAGAGATTATTCAAAATATATCTGATAAGGTAACCTATGCAGTTCAAGCAGATGCAACAGATGAAAATTCAATCAAGGCGCTTGGCATCAGAAATTTTGATGTTGCAATCGTGACAATTGGATCTGATATTCAGTCGTCAATTCTAGTGACACTAATGATCAAAGAGTTAGGGGTAAAACACATTGTCGCAAAAGCTCAAAACTCATCGCATGCCAAGGTGCTCTATAAAATTGGTGCTAACAGAGTTGTATTTCCTGAAAAAGAAATGGGTATTAAGATTGCTAAAAATTTAGTTTCAGGAAATGTTCTAGATTTTATTGACCTTGCACCAGATTATAGCATTCTAGAAATCAGCATGAACGACGAATGGATTGGTAAGAACTTGGTCCAAATTGATATGAGACGTAAATATCAAATCTCTGTAATTGCTGTGAGAAGAGGCGATGAGTTTGATATTAATGCTGGTCCTGACAAAACGCTTTTAAAAGACGATATCCTTATTGTTATTGGTAAAAATGAGGATTTGAAAAAAATAGAAAAGAATTAAAAGAGGTAAGTGGTGTTAGAGATAAATTCAAACCAAAATAAGGTGTTCAAACATATTAAATCACTTCTTAATAAAAAATATAGGCTAAAATACAGTCAATTCATCATAGAAGGTGAAAGGTTTGTAGACCTTGCAGTTGAGCATTGTTATAAGGTTGAATACATTTGCTTAAGTAAAGATTTTCTTGAATCAAATTTAGATTCTGATAAGTTGGACCAATATGAAGGCATTTCGAAAGTTCTAGTGTTCCCAAAACAGCTCTTTGATGAACTAACGGATACTGAAAATACACAAGGCATCATCAGTGTTTTATCGTTGCCAGAGATCAGTACTATAGATGAAATCCTTAAAAGAGATAAATTACCACAAATATTATTTCTTGATAGACTGCAAGATCCAGGAAATGTGGGTACGATTATAAGGACGGCTGATGCCAGTGGTATCGAGTATATTTTAATGAATAAAGGCTGTGTAGATCCCTATAACGGCAAAGTCGTTAGAAGTACTGCAGGTTCGATATTAAATGTAAAAATTATTGAAGTCAACGATACTTTGGCTACTCTTAATTTATTGGTTGAGAAAGGGTACACGTTACTCGTTACTGCTTTGAAGGCGCGTTATCGCTATGATGATTCCTCAGCTTATGGTCTTGCCAATTGTCTTGTAATCGGCAATGAGGCAAATGGTGTTTCAGAAGACGTTATGGGCCTTGATTGTAACACTATAACCATACCAATAATGGGGAAGGCTGAATCCTTAAATGCCTCTGTGGCAGCGGGTATCATGATGTATAAAGTTAATGAATATTGTATACAAAATAAATAAAAAGGTTGTTTGATACCTTGAATTGTGTTATGATAACCTTATCAAAAATCTGATAAAATCTGTGATAGAGAGAGTAGATGCATAAGGAATTTAGAGAGGAAAACGGTTGGTGAAAGTTTTCATTCCGAAACATTGAAGTTCACTCTGGAGATGCACTTTTGAACTAAGTAGGAAGTGACGTTTGCCGCGTTAAGGCCATAAGTGAATTACTTATGTAATTAAATTGGGTGGTACCGCGGAATAACCTTCGTCCCATGATTGGGAGGAGGTTTTTTTTATTGTCAAAAATGGACCTTTACGGTGTGCCATATTAAAAAATAGGAGGTAGAAAAGTGAAAAAATTACTTGAGCAATTGTTGGAACATGCAAAAACAGAAATTACACAAGCTGCAAACCTAAAAGAGTTAGAAGAAATCAGAATCAAATTTTTAGGCAAAAAAGGTGAGGTTACTAATATATTAAAAGATATGAAAAACCTCAGTGCTGAAGAAAGACCTTTAATTGGTAAAGTTGCCAATGAAGTTCGTGAATCAATCGAAGCTTTGCTTGATTCTGTTAAAGAAGATAAAAAGAAGCTTGAAATTGAAGCGAGATTAAAAAGTGAATCAATCGATGTGACAATGCCTTCTAAAAAGACATTAAGGGGTCATAAGCATCCATTAAATATAGCACTTGATGAAATTAAAGAGATCTTTATCGGTATGGGCTTTAAAATTGCTGAGGGACCTGAGGTTGAGTCTGTATATCATAACTTTGATGCCTTAAATGCACCTATTGATCATCCTTCTAGAAGCTTATCAGACACGTTTTATATTACTGAAGATCTTCTATTAAGAACACAAACTTCACCGATCCAAGTTAGAACGATGAAGAATTCTAAGCCTCCAATCAAAATAATTGCACCAGGCAGATGTTTCAGAAATGATGAAATAGATGCGACACATTCACCAATGTTCCACCAATTGGAAGGTCTTGTAATAGATAAAGACATTACAATGGCTGATCTTAAGGGAACACTTGATATGTTTGCAAAGAGACTTTTCGGAAGTCAAACTAAAACTAAATTTAGACCTCATTATTTTCCATTTACTGAACCAAGTGGTGAAGTGGATGTGTCTTGCTTTAAATGTGGTGGTGAAGGCTGTAGATTCTGTGGTGGCAGTGGCTGGATCGAAATCTTAGGCTGTGGTATGGTTCATCCAAATGTCCTTAAGGAATGTGGTATTGATCCTGAAGTTTATAATGGCTTCGCGTTTGGTATGGGGCTAGACAGAATCACTATGATGAAGTATGAAATCGATGATATTCGTATATTATTTGAAAACGATGTGAGATTTATAAAACAGTTTTAAGATGACTTGAGGAGGGCGTTATGAGAGTACCTGTAAAATGGTTAAAAGAATATGTTAATATAGATGGCATTATGGAAAAGGATCTCGTTGAGAAGCTGGTTCTCACAGGATCTAATAACGAAGGCAGTCATGTAATTGGAGAAGGTATCGACAAAATTGTAGTTGGTAAGATCACTAAAATTGTTCAGCATCCAAATGCTGACAAGCTCTCTGTTTGTACAGTGGATGTTGGTGAAGAAGTGTTACAAATTGTAACGGGTGCTACTAATATCAGCGAAAATGATTACATTCCAGTTGCTGTTCATGGTGCTACTATCGCTGGTGGCATTAAAATCAAAAAAGGAAAACTCCGTGGCGAGGTTTCTAATGGCATGCTTTGTTCACTAGAAGAAATGGGTTTTGATAAGGGGACTATTCCAAAAGAGTTTGATGATGGTATTTTTATCCTTGATAAAGAATACACTTTGGGTATGGACATTTTAGAGGCTTTAGATATTAAAGACACTATAATCGAATTCGAGATTACGCCAAATCGTCCTGATTGCTTGAGCATGATTGGAATGGCAAGAGAAACAGCTGCAAGTTTTGAAAGACAATTGACTTTACCAACTGGAAAAATCAACAATCAAATTGAAGATGTTAATCAATATGCATCAGTCGTCATTGAAGCACCAGATTTATGTCCTAGATATGTTGCAAAAGTGGTTAAAGACGTAAAAATTGAAAAATCACCAATTTGGATGCAAATGAGACTTATGAATGCAGGCATGAGACCAATCAATAATATCGTAGATATCACAAACTACGTTATGCTTGAATATGGACAACCAATTCACGCCTTTGATCTTGATACTGTTAAAGATCATAAAATTGTTGTTAAAAGAGCTAAGAGTGGTGAAGTATTCACAACACTTGATGATAAAGAGCGAGCGTTAACAGATGAAATGCTCGTTATAGCAGACGCTGAGAGAACAGTGGGTATTGCAGGTGTCATGGGTGGTGAAAACACTGAAATTTCAAGTACAACTCAAAACATCTTAATTGAAGTGGCGAGCTTTGACAAATCGAGCATCAGAAAAACGTCTAAAGATTTAGGGCTTAGAACTGAGGCTTCATCAAGATTTGAAAAAGGTGTTAGCGTTGGCCTTCCAGTAATCGTTGTGAATAGAGTATGTGAGTTAATCGAGATGTTGTCAGCTGGAACTGTGATTGATGGCGTTATAGATGTTTATCCAAATCCTGCTGAACAAATCTCAATTCCATACAGAGTGGATAAGATTTCTAAAGTAATTGGAGAAGTCTTATCAGCGGATGAGATTATTAGTATTTTAGAATTATTAGACATAAAAACGCTTGTAAAAGACAATGAGTATTTTGCCCAGCCACCTTACTACAGACTCGACCTCTTAAAAGAAATCGATTTAGTGGAAGAAGTCGCAAGAATCTATGGTTATGATAAAATTGGCATGACATTACCTAAGACAGATACTTGGGGTGCGAGAACCAATGCTCAGCTTATTGAAGAGCAAGCGAAGCTAGAACTCTTATCTAATGGTATTGATGAAATCTTGACATATTCATTTGTATCTAAAAAGGACCTTGATAAAATCAATCTTTCTGAAAATAGTATCTTAAGACAACAAGTAGAGCTTATTAATCCACTTGGAGAAGAATACAGTGTAATGAGATCATCATTAATGCCAAATGTACTGGACGTTCTATCGCGTAACAGCAACAGAAAAGTTAAGCAAGCGAGAATATTTGAAATTGGAAGTGTATTCTTGCCTAAGGAAGTGCCAGTAGTAAATTTACCAGTTGAGAAGAAAATGCTTACAATTGGTATGTATGGAGAAGCAGAGGATTTCTTTAGTATTAAGGGTGTTTGTGAGAATGTTTTAAACGGTCTTGGGATTAGCGATTATTATTTTGAAAAAGAAGAAAATCACCCAACTTTCCATAGTGGAAGATGTGCTAATATTATCTGGGGAACTCATATTATCGGTACATTAGGTGAACTTCACCCTCATGTTCAAGAAAATTATGACTTACAAATGCGTGGTTATGTAGCTGATCTTGATTTTAACATGATGATTCAAATGGCGAAATCGGATCAAAAGTTCACACCAATCCCTAAATTCCCTGCAATTGAGCGTGATATTGCTATCTTAGTTAAAGATGATATCACATCCCTTCAAATTGAGAAGATTGTACTTGAGAATGGTGGAGAGCTACTCGAATCTGTTAAGATGTTTGATATGTACAAAGGCAAGCAAATTGCAGAAGGCTTTAAATCAGTTGCCTATGAGCTAATATTTAGAGCAGCAGATAGAACGCTTGTTGATGAAGACGTTAATTCAATCTTTGCCAATATCTTAAAAGCACTGGAAAAAGAAATTGATGCTCAATTGAGATAAGAAAAGTAATACCATAGGCTCTATGTGGTTTAGATCACATAGGGCCTTTTGATTAACTTTTTTTGCGTGGATGATGTATAATGGGTATAAAGAAAAGCAAACAAACCATTTGATATAAAAGAAGGTGGAACCATGATTTTTGAGGGAAAAATAACAGACTATTATATAGATGCAAAAAATAAGGGGAAGAAGGAGTACAACCGATTAAAAGCGAGAGGAGCCTCTGGTCATCTTACCAGCTTGGATGGTATATTGAAGGATATAGAAATTGTGGCCACAGTGGATTTGGGTGTTAGGGAAATTCCGCTTAAAAAAGTAGTTGGAACCTATTTCAATTCGAGAAGAATGATTTTTTCGAAAAACTTCATGCCGCTGGAAAACCTCAATACAGAGTTTGGCAGTAAATGGACTAATCTTTGTCAGGCTCATTTGGAAGAAGGTATAAGAGATCCTATAAAGGTATATGAGTACCTTAATTACTATTATGTTATGGAAGGTAATAAGCGTGTCAGCGTATTAAAGTACTTTGATGCTGTTAAGGTCTCTGCCCATATATACAGGATGATTCCCAAATATGATGAGCAGGATGAAGATATCAAGCTATATTATGCTTTTATGGAATTTTTTAAAGAAACTAATATTATTGAGTTGTGGTTTTCAAAAACGACACGTTATAAAAGAATGCTAAGGTATTTGAAGCAATATGATCCAGGTGAGTCCTATTTTGACTCCAAATATCAGCATTTCTTGACTTATGTTTACGAACCCTTTAGGAAGATCTTTAAACAAGCGGGTGGTGATCAACTGGCAGTTACCACTGCGGATGCTTTTTTACTCTATGCAAAGCTCTATGAATTGCCTAAAGAGTTGGATGAGGCAGTGACTGAAAAGATGATGCCTTTACTCATTAGGGAACTTCAAAATTACGGTGATGATGAAGAAATTGATATTATGACAACCTCGGATGATATCGACAAAACATCATTTTTGGACACAATCTCAAGCCTGATGACGCATAAAAAACTAAAAGTTGGGTTTGTTTATGCTAGAACCGTCGAAAAATCGGGCTGGACTTATTCGCATGAATTAGGACGGCAACATGTGGAAACGCATTTTGCTGATCAAATAGAAACAGATTTTATAGACAATGTGCCTGAGGATAAATCGGCATATGAAGTCATCAAATCTTTTGCAACTCAAGGCTATGATGTTATTTTTACAACAAGTGAAATTTATAGAAGAGTTACATTAAGGTGTGCACTTGAGCATCCTGAAGTTAAGTTTTTCAATTGCTCAGGAAATAGGCCTTATGTGCATATGACTAATTATTTTGGAAGGACATATGAACCTAGGTATTTGACTGGAATTATAGCAGGGGCTTTGACTAAGACTAATATAATCGGCTACACTGCGACTGAGCCAAATCCTGAAGTCATATCTTGTATCAATGCCTTTGCAATGGGGATAAAAATGGTTAATCCCAACGCTAAATTATTAGTGGTTTGGACAGGTGAGTGGAATAATCCAAAGGTCAGTACAGACTTGAGTGAAAAACTCATCGAAAGAGGGGCTGACATTGTCAGCAATAAAAACTTGATAGTGCCGCGGGGCGTTACTTGGGATTATGGTGTTTATTCCATGTTGTGTGATATTAATCCGATCACCAAGCAACCAGAGCATTATTTGGCATCACCGATATGGAATTGGGGTATGTTCTATGAAAAGATTATAGGTAGTATTTTAAACGGGACATATCAACGTGTTACAGCACAACATTTCGAGGAGAGTAGGTTGATAAACTTCTGGTGGGGAATCGCTTCAGGTGTAATCGACGTCTATTATTCAAAGACACATGTACCCAGTGAAACCGCTAAACTTCTCGAGATATTGAAGAAAATGATTATGACTGATCAATTTCATCCCTTTAGTGGGCCGATTTATGATCAAGACCATAAGCTTAGAGTTCAACCCAATAAAATTTTAACACCTGAAGAAATTATGGATATGGACTGGTATGTTGATAACGTCCAAATTATTTTATAATCTCATAAACGCTATTTACTCTACACCTAAAAACCAATCAAATGATTGGTTTTTTTATATAATAAACGGCTGTTTACTATTGCAAATTTGTATAGAATCTCGTATACTGTTAAAAGTGAACGGATGTTTATTATTAAGGGGTGAAATATGGCACAAGTATTAAAACAAGAGGTTAGAGATCGAATTATTCAATCTGCTAAAATTGAGTTCTATAGGGCAGGCTATGATGGCGCTAATATGAGAAATATAGCAAGTGGTGCAGACATTACCGTTGGAAATCTATATCGGTACTTTGAAAATAAGGATTATTTATATGAGGAAGTAATTGGTAAGGTTTATACTCTAGTGAATAGTACCATCGAACGTATTACGGAAACAAATATTTCGATGAATCGTGAAATAGATCCCACGGCTGTAAAAGTACTAAAAATGGATAAAAAACATAACTATATTAGAAAGATTATTGACGAAATCATAAGTTTGTTTTCTGAAGATCGATTGAGTATGTTGATTTTGTTGAAAGATGAGCGTGGCAATCAAGCTACTGATATGAAATACAGCTTTATCGAGTGGATTCATTTGGCGTTAAAGAGCCAAGAGTCAGCTAAAGATATTTCAAAGTATTTGGCGCATTCCTTTGTAGAAGGGATCATTAGGATTGCTCAGGATTTTGATAATGACGATGAAGTGAGTGACATGATTGAATCATATGTAAAGTTTTTTTTCCTTGGAGGGTGTGAAAATAATGAAATTGAATAAGTTAAAAGGGAAGGCAATGATGACCGCAATGGTATTGATGTTGATTTCGTCATTGTTTATGGGTTGTACTAAAGAAAATATAGAAAATATAGAAAAAGAGAAAATTGTAAAAGTTCGAACCGTTGAAACGATGAGTTATCCGAAGATGATTAATTATTATGGGCACTTAGAACCCAACACCATCAAAAATTATGCATTTAAATCGGGAGGTAAGCTCTCTAAAATTAATGTGAAGATTGGAGACAGAGTGTCTGTAAACCAATTGTTGGCAACACTGGATACCTTTGAAGTCGATTTAGGGCTGGATGCATCATCAGATCAATTAAGACTTGCTTCTCTGGATGCTGAGAAAGCTAAAGAAACCTATGAATTTTATTTGCAGCAATATAATGATATGAAACAGCTTTATGAAGCAGGTGGCATCTCCAGTCAGCAGTTTGATGAAATTACATTGAAAAAGAACATAAGCGAGAAAGAGATGGAACAAGCTAATAAAAAGAAACAGCAGGCAGAGATTGATTATCAATATAAGAATAAGACTGTTGAGGATTTTGGTCTCTTTTCTGAAATAGAGGGTTATGTTGCAGATATTTATTATGAAGAAGGCGAACTTATTCC
>NZ_JBVBZF010000052.1:0-15366 GCF_057447755.1 Fusibacter sp.
GGCATGGTTAAAGAATTTAAGCGTTTATCGCAATTCATCGATTTTGATGAGTTCGATTCCTCGCAGCTTGAAAGAAGCCAAAAAATATCTGAGGAAACACCACTTGATTCTGAAAGTGCTCTTGCCCTTGTCAAGTATGCAGACCAGTATGATGTACCAGTCTCTTTAGTCCTATCCATCATGGAAATTGAAAGTAACTTTAACAAGGATCTTGTTGGCACCCATCAAGACAGAGGCCTTATGCAGATCATACCTGATACTGAAGAATGGCTTGCAACTGAGTACGGTGATGAGCTTGGCTTGGAATATGATCCAAGCAGAATCTTTGATGCGGATTACAACATTGCACTAGGGGTAAAATACCTTGATATTTTAATGAGTGCACATGGCTCAAACTTTGAAAGAATTTTATCTGAATATAACAGAGGACCATATAATCTTCAAAAATACTATGCCTTGAATCAAACGTATTCCACATCGTATTCAAGAAGTGTTCTCAGTAAAGAAAAAAAATATGTGGCTTTAAATAACTAATTAATCATTTTATTTAAAGGGATACATGAATAATGCATTTGCTCAAAAGGGCCCTATGGCCCTTTTTCTCTTTTTTTGATACAATAGAAGCGAACACTTGTTCAAATGTGATGCTGGAAAAGGTGATTATAAGCATGTCTGATAAATACTTAAGTAAGATATCTGTGAGAGGCCTCGTTGAATTTGTATACAGAAGTGGTGACCTAGACCTTCGATTTCAGGGAAAATCAAAGGCGGCAGAGGGGACGCGTATACATCAGCGCATACAAAATTCTCAAGGGAGCGACTACGAGAAAGAGGTCTTTTTACAGAAGACCTTTGAATTTGTGGACGATTATGATCAGATGCCCATTGCCCTCGTTGTGAGTGGCAGAGCAGATGGCATTTTAAGTACCCCAGAAGGGTATATAATAGATGAAATTAAAAGTACCAGTGATTTCCTCGAGGATATTGATGAACATACATACCCCTTGCACTGGGCACAGGCTAAAATATATGGCGCTATATTTTGTGAAGAAGAGGGACTAGACGAAATTGTGATCCAGCTCACATATGCCGAATTTGAGTCTCTAAGTGTAAAACGCATAAAGGTTGCCTACGACAGAAGGACATTGATTACATTTTTTAACGAGACAGTAGACTCATATAAAAAGTGGGTCATATATAGAAAGAACTGGCAGCAAAAAAGAAATGAGAGCCTGGCAGATCTCACATTTCCCTTTCCCGCATACAGAAAGGGCCAGCGGGAAATGGCAGTAAGTGTCTACAACGCTTTTAAAAATAATCAAAATGCATTTATTGAAGCACCCACAGGTATCGGCAAGACGATTTCATCTTTGTTTCCCACACTCAAAGCCATGAATGAAGGCCTTGTGGATAAGATCTTTTACCTCAGTGCCAAGGCCATCACGAAAAAAGTGGCAGAAGATACCTTAGGCGTTTTACATGATCACAGCGGTCAAGCTCTTAAGCTAAAAGCCCTAACCCTTACAGCAAAGGATAAAATTTGTTTCTTAGACAAAGCAACTTGCTATCCTGAAAAGTGCTCATATGCAAAGGGTCACTTTGACAGATGTAATGATGCCCTATGGGATTTATTGCATGATGATGTGATTTTAAGTCGGACGACAGTGGAGACTTATGCACAGAAGCATCATATCTGTCCATATGAGTTCTCCCTTGATGTGGCCTTGTTTTCAGATGTAATTATCTGTGACTACAATTATGCTTTTGACCCAAGGGTTTACTTGAGACGCTTCTTTGACGCACCAACAGAAAGCTTTGCTTTTTTAGTAGATGAAGCCCACAATTTGGTGGATCGGGCAAGGACCATGTATTCTGCAGAGCTTCACAAGGACAAGGTCATGGCCATTAAAAACGCCATTAAGACTCACGACAAGACCCTTATGAAGCAAGTAGAGGGCATTAACAAAATGATGCTGGAAATTCGAAAAAGATGTGATGAAGATGGTATATATGTGGATAAAGATGAAGTTGCAGATATTTATACACAGCTTAAGAGACGATCTTCAATCCTAGAAAAATGGCTTGTGAAAAATCAAGGTGCAGAAATTTATGATCTGGTATTAGACTTCTATTTTGAGATTTTGACTTATTTGAGAATAAGTGAACTCTATGATGATGGCTTTCTCTTTTACATCACTGAGGGGCATACTTCAAAAACGACTTTCAAGCTCTTTTGTATCAATCCAGCATCACAGTTGATGCGATTCATAAACAACAGCCGAGCGACGGTGTTTTTTTCAGCGACCCTATCACCACTTGATTATTATCAAAAAATTCTCTCTGGAGATGAAAATGCTAAAAAATTAAAATTGCCATCCCCCTTTGATCCTGCCAACAGACTGGTATTATTTAGTGAGGATGTTTCTGTCAAATATAAAGATAGAGAGGCGGCGCTTTCGCCCATATGTGATTATCTCTATAATATGGGTAAGAGTAAGGTGGGGAATTATATGGTGTTTTTACCTTCATATATGTACCTAAAGCATGTAACGGATTTATTTATAGCCCAATTTGAGACAGAATTTGATATAATTATTCAAGAACGTGAAATGGATGATCAAGACAAGGAAGTCTTCCTGAGTCAATTTGAACATCACAATTTGAAGCGTGAAAAGTACAACCAACCAGGTGACCCTAAGTCATTAATTTGCTTCGCTGTTTTAGGTGGTGTCTTTTCTGAGGGCATTGACCTTTCGGGTGATTTACTGATCGGTGTCGCCTTAATCGGTGTTGGTTTGCCCATGATGAATTTCGAAAATAATCTCATCAAGGATTATTTTGACGTCTACAATCGACAGGGCTTTGAATATGCCTATCAATATCCCGGCATCAATAAAGTGATGCAGGGTGCTGGTCGCGTTATCAGGAGCGATGGGGACAGGGGTGTGATTCTTTTACTGGACAAGCGCCTGTCAGAGCGTTATTATAGGAAACTTTTACCGAGAGACTGGGGACATATTTCAGCTCATAAGGACAATTCAAAACAAATCATTAAAAATTTTTGGGAGGAGTGACCAAACAATGAAAGTTAAAAAGGCCGTAATACCCGCAGCAGGATTTGGAACAAGATTTTTACCCGCAACAAAATCAATGCCTAAGGAAATGTTGACGATTGTTGATCGCCCGGCGATACACTATGTCGTAGAGGAATTGATTGAGGCAGGTATTGAAGACATCTTAATTATCATCGGTAGAAATAAAGAAGAAATTGCCAACTATTTTGACCGTTCTCCAGAACTTGAAATATTTTTAAAGGATAAACACAAAGAAGAGCTCTATGATATGACTGAGAATATTGCCAACATGGCAAACATCCATTATGTGAGACAAAAGGAGGCAAGAGGCCTTGGTCATGCTGTATATTGTGCAAAGACTTTTGTGGGTAATGAGCCATTTGCATTGCTTCTCGGAGATGACCTCGTTTATTCAACCACACCTTGCATCAAACAGCTTGCAGATATGTACGATAAATATGAGAGCACCATTTTAGGGGTACAATCCGTTCCAAAGGATCAAGTCAACAAGTATGGGATCGTGGATGGCCTAAAGGTGGATGAAGACCTCTATGAAGTGAAGAATATGGTTGAAAAGCCAAGTGTTGAAGATGCACCTTCTAATATAGCCATATTAGGACGTTATATTTTGACCCCAGATATCTTTGAAATGATTGAGCAGACACCTCCGGGCAAGGGTGATGAAATTCAATTGACCGATGCGTTGAGATCTCTTCTTGAGCATAAGGAAATCTATGCCTATGAGTTTGACGGTAAGCGTTATGATACGGGTGACAAACTTGGATACCTCAAGGCAACCGTTGAATACGCACTTAGAAATGAGGAGCTTTCAGAAGACTTCAGAGAGTATTTGCGAACTATAATTTAAGTGGCCATATATAAAGGCGTTGCCCCCACAGTTGTGATGGCAACGCCTTTGATTATATACAACAAAATTTGAGCCGAAAGCTGTGATGAGAAATGTTTAATTTCAAACAGCGTCAGCGAAAATTGGTTTGAGACATCGAAGGTGGCTCAAATGTTGTTTTAAAGATTTAAGAGCTCATAAATTGCGGAAGCGAATATTTCTGTGATTTTCATGAGGTCATGAATTTCAATATATTCATTTCGTTGGTGCATGGTGTCTTCCTTGCCAGGGAAGAGGGCTCCAAATGCCACTGCATTGGGCATGCTTCTAGCATAGGTTCCACCACCCATGGTGATAGGTTTTGAGTCAAGGTCACCTGTATGGTCTCGATAGACCTTCATCAAGGTTTTAACCAGTGGATGATTTGGTTTGAAGAACAATGGATCGTGGTTGGCCCAAGTGGTCAACTGAATCCCTGTATCGCGAAGTGTGTTTTCAACACCGGCTTTTACGAGTTTTTCTTTCACTGTGATTGGATAACGGACATTGACGACTATAGTGCCTTGGTCTTCGTTGATGTCGATTATGCCAAGGTTGAAAACCAAATCATTGTACTCGTCTTTGAGGCCAATGCCGAAGCTTTCGCCGTTGATTTCAAGGCCAATGGTTCTGTTTAAAAACCTTATAAAGTTAGATTGGTCTCCGATTTCAAGGTCGATCATATCTAAGAAGTGAATTAGGGCTGAAATGGCATTCTTGCCCTTTTCTGGTGTACTGCCATGTGCAGAAACCCCATGGGATTTCAAGACTGTAATTTGACCTTCCTTAACATATTCGATGTTGGTGCCCTTGGTCGCATTAAAGGATTTAACGATTTCTTCAATCGGATGATTTTCTATGAGTCTGGCTTCTGCGTAATCTGGTACCATATTAGGCGCGTTGCCGCCTTTGAAACTCAAAATCTTAATGCCGCCATCTTCACAACGGTCGACAAATTGCTTTTCAAGTTTAAAGACCACGATGCCCATTTCACCATGAATAACAGGGAAGTCAGCATCAGGACTGAATGAAACTGTTGGCACTTCTTCGTGCTTTATATAGTAGTCCATGCAAGTGCCGCCGTTTTCCTCGTCTGTGCCAAGGATCAATCGCACTCTCTTTTTTGGCTGAACGCCGAGGTCCATAAGTGCTTTCATGGCATAGAGCGATGCAATGGCAGGACCCTTATCATCTATTGCACCACGGCCATAAATTTTATCATCTGCAATAGTGCCACTATAAGGACCGTAAGTCCACTGGTCTCCTTCAGGCACCACATCCACATGGCATAAGATGCCCACCATTTCTTTACCCTCACCAAACTCAATATAGCCTGCGTGATTTCCTACATTTTTTGTTTTAAAGCCTAGAGCGTCCCCCAAAGCTAAGGTGTATTCAAGGGCATCCTGAATGCCTTTGCCGAAGGGCATGTCGCCTTCCGGTGGTGTTTTAACACTCTTGATTTGAATCAACTCTTGTGTGGCTTTGATAATGTCATTCTTGTAGGCTTGAATTGTTTTTTCAAAAGTCATGTTATTTACCTCCATCTTGTATTGGATTTCCTAGATAATCGCTTGTGACTAGCCATTCAAGGAAAGCATTTTTACTTATGTTTTTTAGAAATAGAGCCTCAAACTTCTTAAGCATAATGGCTGAGCGCTCAACCCCTTTCATGAACTCAGAGTTAAAGGGCTCGAATTTAAGGGCATTCAACTCATCCTTGGTAAAGTCCCTAGGATACATTAACTGCGAGAGGTCATAGTTGAAGAATGCTGAGAAGTTGTGGATCCAAGGTTTTTTTCGGATGACATCTCCCAGTAAAATTTCTTGTATATCGGCCATGTGATTTGATGCACGGTTGAAGCTTTCGTTAGATATATCTGTGTTTATGGCCAAGGCTTTAATAATGGGTTGCCAAACAGCCGACAGATAAGTACCTGTTTTCCGAGTTTCAGGTGAAAGGACTTGAGCATGAATGGACATGTGTTCATAGTATTGCATGCAAAGGGCATCCAGTGCAAGTTCATAGGTCTTATGAGCTTTCGAGTCCGGCGAATGCAAACAAATATGAGGATGGCATATGGCATCTATGATATAATGCGTAAGGTAGCCAGCCACATAGGCTTTAATTTCGGGAAAATCTTGCTCTATTGCAAAATCAATTAACATTTCGAGTGTTCTATAGACATCGAAATTGTGGAAGTGAGTGCCTAATGGGGCATAGTGTTTTTTTGTAAAGGGTTTCTTTCTATTAATATAGTAATAAAAATCAGGGCCCTGTGCGCCAAAGTAATATTCCGCCATGTGCTTGTCATCAAAGACAGGTTTGGGGTCTTTCAACTTTAAGTAAAGGGCATGAGCGCGTTTTGCGGCAATTTGATGACTCCAATAATCTGGCAAAGCAATCACCTCATAAAAATATTTATTCACATCTATTATTATACACCAAATCATAAAACTTGTGTTTCCAAAAGAATCGCTGTAAAATAATAACGGCTGAAAAAATTAAGAAAAGAGGAATGGTATGGATACAATTATGACACTGTGTCAACAACTTATAGATCAGGAGAAAGTGATTCAGATCATATTGAGCAATGTTAAAAAAGGCGTTGAAAAAACCTATCAAAAGGTTGAAGTCAAACCCGTTCTCATTAAAGACCAGCGCCTTTATCATATTTCTTATTTTTTTGACCAGAAGGTTAACCATGACAATGTATCGGGTCCACAATTGATCCAGTTTTTAAACCAAGTGCTCGCTCAATATTTCAAGCAGTGTTTAATCTGTACCCCCGAGCATGATTATCAAATTTTATTCAGTAAAAAGGGTAAGGGTACTGTATTAAAGAAACCGCCGACTAAATTTGAAGTTACCCTTGCCCATAATCGAGAAAAAAACTATATCTTAAAGGACGGCGTACCTTGTGACTTCCTTGAAGCCCTTGGTGTCATGGATGCCACTGGTAAGGTCTTTAAGAAAAAATATGATAAATTCAAGCAGCTCAATAAATATTTAGAGTTCGTCGAAGATGCTCTTAGCGTGCTGGAAAAAGAAAAAGGCCCTATCAGGATAATCGACTTTGGTTGCGGTAAAGCCTATTTGACATTTGCCCTCTACTACTATCTGGTGATTCAAAAGGGCTTCCAAGTGGAAATCACAGGGCTTGATTTGAAGGCAGATGTGATCGACTACTGTAATGGTGTGGCACAAAAGCTTCATTATAATGGCCTAAAATTCGAACTTGGTGATATCAAAGATTACCAATATGAAGGCAATGTGGACATGGTGGTTTCCCTGCACGCCTGTGACACTGCCACCGATGAAGCGCTGGGAAAAGCATGTGCATGGCAGGCAAGGGTTATTTTTGCAGTCCCATGCTGTCAGCATGAACTCTTTAATCAGATAAAACACCCTGATTTAGAACCCTTACTAAGACATGGGGTCATCAGAGACAAGTTTGCGACACTCGTCACAGATACACTCAGAATGACTGCACTAGAGGTGATGTCTTATGAAACGCAAATGCTCGAGTTCATCGATTTGGAGCATACTCCGAAAAACATCCTCATCAGGGCTTATCTCAAGCCCCAGACTGAATCGGCACAAAAGAAGGCCATCAAAACCTATGTGGAATATAGAAACAGTTTCTCTGTGAAACCCCATATTGAAAAAGCACTCGGTTCTTCTTTTACTGAGAAAATAAATTCATATAATTACGAATTATAAATATTGCAATTGTAAAATAATTCGTTATTTGATTGACTTTGTGGGACCATTCTGTTAATATGACTATGGAATATTTTGATAAGCGATTAAAGTCATGATTTTGAAGCAATTATGCTTTAAAAATGACTGATTATATAAAGTGAGGTGTTTTTATGTCAACTGTTGTTATTGTAGGCGCACAGTGGGGCGACGAAGGAAAGGGTAAAGTTATTGATTATCTTGCAAAACAGGCTGATGTTGTAGTACGTGGTCAAGGCGGAAACAATGCAGGACATACTGTTGTTGTTGGAGACAAAAAATATGCATTACACTTAATTCCATCTGGTATTTTAAATGAAAATACCATCAACGTTGTGGGCAATGGCGTTGTCTTTGATCCAGAGGGCTTTTTAAAGGAAATTGAAGGCTTAAAGGAAAAGGGAATTGATGTTTCTTCAATTAAAGTTTCAGATAGAGCTCATGTGGTATTCCCTTACCATAGAGAAATTGACAGACTTGCTGAAGAGGCAAGAGGTGCTGATATGATCGGCACAACTAAAAAAGGGATTGGTCCTTGCTACATGGACAAGGTTGAAAGAAGTGGGATTAGAATCTGTGACTTCATAGACGCCCCTTTATTCGAAAGAATTTTCAGAACACAAATGGAAGCTAAAAATGAAATCATCACTAAGATTTATGGTGGTGAGGCACTTGATATAGACGCAACAATCACACAGTACAAGGCTTATGCTGAAGCGGTTAAACCGTATGTGGCAGACACTTCAGTTATCGTATACGATGCACTTAGAGCAGGCAAAAAAGTATTGCTCGAGGGTGCTCAAGGGACTTTACTGGACCTTGATTATGGGACTTACCCATATGTAACGAGTTCTCATCCGATTTCAGGAGGTTTCACAATCGGTTCTGGTATTGGTCCAAATGAAATAGGCGAAGTTGTGGGCATCACAAAAGCTTATACAACCAGAGTTGGTAAAGGGCCATTTGTAACAGAGCTTGACAACGAAGTTGGCGATTTGATTCGTAACAAGGGTAGAGAGTTTGGCACGACAACAGGCAGACCAAGAAGATGTGGCTGGCTTGACACGGTTATGGTGAAATACTCACAGCGTGTAAACGGCATGACTTGCATCGCACTTATGCTTGTCGACGTCCTCTCTGGCTTTGAAGAGGTTAAAATTTGTAAGGGTTATGACTATAATGGCGAGATCATCGAGCATTTCCCTGCAAGCTTAAATGTTCTTTCACAGTGTAAACCAATTTATGAAACCCTTCCAGGCTGGCAAGAAGATATCTCTGAATGTGATACGTTTGAAAAATTACCGATTAATGCTCAAAATTATATCAAACGCATCGAGGAGCTTGTTGGTATTCCGGTGAAGATCGTTTCAGTTGGACCAAAGAGAAGCCAAACCATTATTAGAGGTTCTATCTATTAATTGGCGTTTAGACCTAGTTTTTATAGACCTAAGGCTTGTTTATCATCGTTCGTAGAATATGTTATAATTAAATATATAAGCTTCCTCAATGATTACATATGGTGATACTGGGGGAGCTTTTTTTAATCGGAGTGGATTTAATCATAAAAAGTGACGATATTTATTAAGTAGCATTGTTTATAATTCTGTATGCCAAGATAATAAGACGACTTTTGGGGTATAAAGGCATACGTAGAGGTGGGAAATATGGGAAGCAAAGAGATCAATATGGGGGATGTCCAAGGCATCATGTCCAAAATCATACAAGCCATAGATGACAGTAGGGATCAATTGCTTGATATCGTTGAGACTGCTCGAGAGGAATACGATCTGCTAAAGGTAGAACTCGAAAATCTCAAGCGAGATATCGACCGTGTAATTGCAGAAGTAGATCGCTTAACCTTAAAAGACAAGATGGTCAGAAAGCATTTAGCAGATGTCTCTAAGGCATTTAAAACACATACAGAAGAAGACATCAAGCGCGCTTATGAAAAGGCTGCAGATGTCAGAATTGAACTTGAGTCCTTTAAAAAAGAAGAAGAACTTTTGAGAACGAGAAGAAATATGCTTGAAACCTCTTTGAAGCGCTCAATGAAAAACATTCAAAACGCTGAAAACGTCGTCCATCAAGTGACTATTGCTGTGACCTATCTCAAGGGTGAAATCCTATCCGCAATAGAAGATATGGGTGCTGAGAGCATGATACTGGGTGTCAAAATCCTTGAAGCTCAAGAGAATGAAAGAAAGCGAATATCAAGGGACATTCATGATGGTCCAGCCCAGCAAATCGCCTCAATTGTCATGAAGGCAGATTTTTGCGAGAGAATTATTCGAAATGACTTTGAAAAGGGCATGTCTGAACTGGCAGAGCTAAAGGAAGCCACTAAAAAGGCATTGAAAGAAGTACGTGATATCATCCAGGATCTTAGACCCATGTCACTTGATGACATTGGCCTTAATGAGACTGTTGAGACCTATGCGATTTCATTTGGCAAGGAAAATCAGATCAATGTTAAGACCCGTATTCGAAAAATGGTATCCCCTGTGGAAAGCATCATCCAAGTGGCAGTCTTCAGATTGGTACAGGAAATTCTCAACAATGTGAAAAAGCATTCTAAAGCAGGTCAGGTCAATGTCGAGCTTGAGTATGGGTCAGTCTATCTTAGATTGATGATAATGGATGATGGTGTTGGCTTTAACGTGGAGGAGAAATTAAAAACTTTGAAATTAAAACACACTTCATTTGGCTTGTTGGGCCTTTATGAACGCGTGAACCAATTGAGAGGCAGTATAGAAATTATTTCCGAAGAAGGCGAGGGCACGACTTTTATCATTAAGCTGCCGATAAACAGGGAGGTGATCTTCAATGAGCGAGGCTAGAATTAAAATTTTGATAGCAGATGATCATGACCTTATCAGACAAGGCCTTAGAACCGTACTTGACTATGAAAATGATTTGACCGTTGTTGGAGAAGCCAAAAATGGTGAGGAAGTCATCACCATGGTCAAGCTCTATAAGCCAGATATCCTGCTTATGGATATGAACATGCCAATCCTAAGCGGCTTAGAGGTTTTAAAAGCGATAAA
The DNA here is from genome assembly GCF_057447755.1 of Fusibacter sp. Lineage (NCBI taxonomy): Bacteria > Bacillati > Bacillota > Clostridia > Eubacteriales > Fusibacteraceae > Fusibacter > Fusibacter sp. The sequence goes on from NZ_JBVBZF010000052.1 coordinate 10,747, forward strand.
GAAGGATGCTTTAGAGGTCAAAGTACTCTTCCTCACTGTTGAGGACGACAGGCAGACCCTTATCAAGGCCATTGAGATTGGTGCAGATGGGTATGTTCTAAAAGGGTCCAGCACAAAGGAATTGGTGGAAGCCATTCGAATCGTAAAAGCAGATGAGAACTACATTGATAAATCCTTGGTATCAACCCTCTTCAACAAGGTTAATAAAGAAGAAAAACAACAAAGCGTCTTTGATGACTTGGCTGAAAGAGATCTTGAAATTCTCTATCACATCTCTCAGGGGCTTAGTAACAGGGAAGTTGCGGACTTATTATATTTATCAGAAAAAACGGTCAAGAATTACTCAAGTCGAATTTTCAGAAAAATCGATGTCAAAGACCGTGTTCAAGCCACCATATTCGCCATTGAAAATGGGCTTGACCAGTACTTTAATAAAAAGAAAGCGCCAAAGTAAGCGAATAATAGTTTAACCGACTGCACTCAGGGACTAAATAGAGACACTGTCATGAGTTATATATGGAAAAAATTGAAAGGACTTTAGTCCTTTTTTTTTATGCCTTAAGTACATAGACTTGAGGACCTTGTCCTCTTATGCAGACTTTAAATTAGGCGTAAAATAAGGCTATAATCAAACACAAGGAGATGGCAATTGGGCAGTCTGAACTTGTAAAGGACAATTAGGATATCAGCAGATGTCGTTTAAAAATGAGATGGACCGAATAGGGTCAAATTAAAAGGAGGCAATATTATGTTAACAAATTTATTCGTGAAGGCAACTACAAAATTTAATGGTTTTGTTAAAGAAGAAGAAGGACAAGGTATGGTTGAATACGGTTTAATTATTGCATTAGTAGCAGTAATCGCAATTGCAGGTTTAGTGCTTATTGGACCAAAATTATCAACAATGTTCACTAATATTTCAAACAGTTTATAGTATTTAATACGACATAATAAAGGCTCTAATCTCATGAGGTTAGAGTTTTTTTTATCAAAAGCTCAAAATTGATGTGAAAGGAGGCATGAATATGAAGCACAAACAAGAGGGTCAGGCTTTGGTGGAAATGGCGATTATCCTCCCCATATTGCTCATTCTAATCACAGGCATTATCGAGTTTGGTTTCGTGTTCAATGCCTACCTTACATTAAACAATGCCTCTAGAGAAGCTGCTAGAGCCATTAGTGTAGGTGAGACAAGTATTCAGGCTACGGACAGGGTAAATGTCGTTGCCGCTCAACTTGATCTGACTCAAATTTCAGTAATTGTGACACCAGCTGATGACAACAGGGACAGAGGTGACTCAGTGAATGTTAAGGTTGAATATACGTATCATTTTTTTACGCCACTACTTGGTGGGTTACTGGGATCCGATTTAAATCTAAGTGCTGAATCCACCATGAGAGTAGAGTAAAAGAGGTGATCTTATGAATAAGTGTAAAAATCTAAGAAATAATGAAAGTGGCAGTGTGGTTATATTACTTGCCCTTTCCTTTGTGATATTAATGGGTGCAGCTGGACTCGTGATCGACATGGGCTTCATCTATTCGGAAAAAATAAAGCTATCCAATGCACTGGATGCTGCTGCACTTGCAGGCGCGCAGGAACTACCAGACAAGCCTATTTTGGCAGAGGCTGTGGCAAAGGACTACCTAACCTTAAATGGAATAGACCCAGCTACAGTAACAATTGTGATCAGTGCGGATCATATGGAAATGACTTTGACTGGTGTAGAGACAGTGCCCCACTATTTTCTAAAATTACTGGGCTTTAATGAAACAGATGTCCATGGGAAATCGAAAATTGCAATTGGCCCAGTAAGTGCTGTAAAAGGAGGTCTTAGACCCTTTGCTGTGGAAGATTTTTTGTATACCTATGGTGATTTGGTCGTTCTGAAAGAAGACGGTGGCGACGGTTATCATGGCAATTACGGTGCTGTGGCAATGGGCGGTAGCGGTGCAAGTATTTTAAAGGACAATGCCATTAATGGTTATGAAGGCACCATAAAAATTGGTGACATACTAGACACTGAACCAGGAAACATGGCCACTGTGGTCAATGCATTAAGACCCCTACTTGCAAGTGACCCTGAATCCTTTGACAATCATTCAAAAAAATCTTTTAGACTTTGGACCATCCCAATCGTTGATTCATTAATGGTTGACGGTAGAAACGATGTCACTGTAACGGCCTTTGCACAGGTCTTTGTAGAGGATATGGTCAAACAAGGTGGACAAGTGGAGATTAAAGCGAGATTTATAAGGTTTGTCGTCAACGGTGATGTTGATTTTTCACTGGCAGATCATGGCGCATATGGCGTCAAATTGACAGAGTAGAAAATAGGAAATGGGAGTGACGTTCAAATGAAAAAATCAGGAAGAATATTATTTATATTAGCCTTGCTGTTTGCAGTGATTGGTGCAGGCACATTATATCTTTATCTAACCACCCTTGACCAACCCACCATTGTTTCAAAAGAGGAAATGGAAGTTGTTGTTGCAAAAGAGGACATAAAGGGCAGGACCCTTGTTACTATTGACATGCTTGAGAAGAAAAGCGTTCCAGCTGAAAGCATCTTTGGTGAGTATATACAGACCCCTGATGAAGTTGTAGGAAAGTATTTAAAGTCTGATTTATATGCGGGCAGCATGATTCATAAAAAAGATATCCTTGAAGTGGGCATGGAAGACCTTGCCATGAAGCTTGATGGTATTGAACGCGCCGTCACAGTGAGTGTTGACGGAAAGTCCGGTGTGAGTAAACTTATCAAGGTTGGAGACCGAGTGGATGTACTTGTCTATTTGCCTCAGCTGATAGAACAAAATAGAATTGTAAGACCAGATATTGTTAAAATGTTTTTACAGAATTTAGAGGTTTTAGCAATTGATCAGAATATAGAGTACGAGAGTAAAACCGTCGTTGATTCAGTGGACAAGGGCAATACAGCAATTTCAACCTACTTTGTGACATTGGCAGTACCAGTCACACAGGTGGAGTCCTTTGTACTTGCTAAGGATATCGGCCTTGTGGACCTAGCACTTAGACCTCATGAGGGCGATAAAATGGTTGTGACAAACGGGGTCATCTGGCAAGACCTCCTACTCAATGACTTTGGCAATATCAAGGATTTGTTTCCTCAATATGAGATTATAGGTCAGTCTGAAAAGACCTTGAACGAGGGCGATTATAAGTACGACCAATATGTGTATTATACGGTTCAGTATGGTGACACACTCATGAAAATTAGTAGAAAGTTTTATAATGATCCCGAGTATGTGGACTTGATTAAGGCCGTCAATCAAATCACGGATGAGGACTTAATCATATCAGGAACGGGACTTAAGATTCCTTTATTAGAGGGAAGAGGTGATACAGGTGAAACCAATTAAAATTGTTATTGCAGATGATGTGGTTGAGATGCAGGAAATGGTCTCAAAGATGTTGACACTTAGCAATCATCCCTTTGAAATCGTGGGTACTTGCTCAAATGGTAGAGAGGTTGTTGAGTTTGCAAGTGGCAATCCGGTGGATATGGTCCTCATGGACATCAATATGCCTGAAATGAATGGTCTAGAAGCAACTGAAGCCTTGCTTGATAAGAACCCAAACATACTTGTGGTGATGATGAGTGTTCAACATGAAAGCGAATATTTAAAAAAGGCGATGCTAGCTGGCGCTAAGGGCTATATCATGAAGCCAATTGATACAGATGAGCTTATTGAAACCCTAGAATCGACTTATTTAAAATACGAATCTCAGTTGAAAGCGGCTCTTCCAAAGGTAGAGGCATCATATGACGGCAAAATTCACACTTTCTATAGCGGCAAGGGCGGTGTTGGCAAGTCCTTCCTATCCCTTAGCAGTGCCATTGTTATGGCGAAAAAGATGTCAAAGAAGGTACTGATCATAGATATGGATTTAAGATTTGGCGATATCTCACTCATGCTCAACAAACAAAATGAACTGACCCTTAAAGAGCTCTTTGAAGAAGGCAATCTTACTAAAATCGAGGATGTACAGCCCTTTATCCACAATATTGATGATCATTTAAGCTGTTTGTTTGCACCCAAGGATCCTACTTCGGCAGAGTATATCACCGCTGATCAGATTAAGGGACTCATGATGCTGGTTAAATCCTATTACGACATCATTATTGTGGATACTGGCGTGAACTTTGACGATGTGACGCTTTCGGTGCTGGATTTATCAGATAAAGTCTATTTGGTTTCAACCATTGAGGTGACGAGCCTTAAAAATACCAAGACGAGTTTAAAAGTCATGCAGTCACTCAATTATTCGAAAGACAAGATCAAATTGATTATGAACATGACCCTAGACAAGTTTGGTGTTCAAAAAGCGCAAGTTGAGAAAGCCTTTAGCTACGATATATTGGCCTATGTTCCAGAAGAAGTGAAACTTGTGAGACAGTCTATCAATTCCGGTATTCCACTTATGGATCAGAAGGGACAAAAATTTGAAAAGCACATAAGAGCTTTAGTGGAGAAAATGATTGCATAGTCATAGATAAATATGGATTTAATGTTAGGAAAAAAGAAAGGAGTGCATGACATGTCACTGGTAAAACGTCTTGAAAATCAAACCCTAACCACAAAAGCCCAAGATAA
>NZ_JBVBZF010000053.1:0-15275 GCF_057447755.1 Fusibacter sp.
ATACTATTTCTATTTTTATAAGCCATCAGATATCGGTCTGATTACCGGCAAGATTAGGGACCTTAATTTATGTGAAGTCTCAGGGCTTGTGGTAAGTGAAAAGAACGCCGATACTTTATGGGTACATAATGACAGCGGACATTCCAGTAGTATTTATGCCATTTCAAAACGTGGCAATATAAGAGATGAGTTTGATTTACAAAATACCCAACTTGAAGATATTGAGGATATTGCGCTTTTTAAGGATGAGTTTGGAGAAAGTTATATCGTTGTGGCGGATTTAGGAAGCAATACTAAAATGAGGTCTCAGCATACTCCAAGGCTTATAATTTTTAAGGAGCCTGACTTATTATCGGAGCTTTCAAAGGACGATAATGATAATGCTCATGAAATAAAGACCTTTAATTCTTATGAGATACTTTTTCCTGAAATTCCTGATCTACCATGGACAGAAAATGAGAATATTTTTAGGAATATTGTTGATAGAATTGAATCAGAAACACCAAATATTGAAGCATTTCTAGTGGATTCGATCAAGGATGAGATGATCTTCTTAACAAAAACATATAAGGGACAGACGAATGTGTTGTCAATATCACTTAGCTCACTGAAAGCTAATGAGCCAAACACTTTGCTTTATAATGGCACGATTGATATTAGAAAATTTACAGAAGGTTATCATGTAGATTATAGACATTCTGTTTTCTCGCCGATTAATTTTCCATATGCAGTGACTGGTGCTGACTTATCAAAAGACCAAAAGAGTATTTTAGTGAGAACCTATGGCAACGTTTGGAAGTGGAATAGGGGGTATAGCCAGAAGCCTTTTTCAGAGATTTTAGTAAGTACTAAGCCAGAGTATATCATATCTTCTTTTGAGCCTCTAGGTGAATCAATTGGTTTCGATATTGATGACAAGGGCTTTTATACCATATCTGAAGGCTTTTTTTCAAAAATATACTACAATGAATTGCCTTAGCACAATTATATTGCATTTGCAATATAATTGTGCTAGGATTATATTGTAAAACAATATAATCGAAAGGACATAAGTATCATGAAGGAAATTTTAAGAGAAATAGGTTTGATAACTAGATGCTTTGAATCCATTGCAAATATTGAGTTCAAAGACTATAAGCTCGGAAAGAACCAATACATTTATCTCGTACGTATTGCAGAAAACCCTGGCATAATACTTGAGCAACTCTCTGATCTTATTAAAGTTGACAGATCTACGGCGTCTCGTGTTGTTAAAAACCTTGTTGAAAATGGATTCGTTGAAAAGACTGATGAACAAGGTACTGGGAAAAAAGTAAAGCTTCAAATTTCCAATAAGGGTAAGTTGGCTTACATAATGTTAAAAAATGATGAGGATTACTCCAACCAAGTGGCTTTAAATGGATTCAGTCAAGAAGAGATGGAGTTATTGCTCTATTATTTAATGCGTATCAGAAACAACATAGAACCAGACTGGAAAATAGTAAGGAAAGGCCAGGAAAGACCATATGAAAAAGTCAAGTGGTCTAAATTTAAAGAGACTGTTATTGAAGATGTTGAAATTATTGAATTGAGTGATGAATATATCAAAGATTTTAGAGAAATCTCTTACAATTGGTTAGAAAAACATGATTTGATGGAACCAGAAGATATTCGTGTATTGTCAAACCCTAAACAAGAAATATTGGAAAAAGGTGGAAAAGTTTTGCTGGCAAAAATGAAGGATGAAATCATTGGCACGGTATCAATAATTAAACACGATCATGGCATATACGAACTGGCAAAATTAGGTGTAAAAGAATCTGGTCAAAATAAAGGCATTGGTAAACACTTAATTTTAATGGCCTTATTAAAGGCCTATGAATTAGATGCTGAAAAAGTGGTCTTATATACGACAATGCGATTAGAAGCAGCTTTTAAATTATATAAGAGTTTCGGCTTCAAAGTCATTGAGAATGACTGCGAGAAATATAATGAAGCTGAAATAAAAATGGAATTGTGTTTTAGATAGAATTTGATTTGATATCTATGCTAGAAAGTTCGAAAGGATTTTCTAGCTTTTTTTATATAGATCATTAGTTCTCATCCAGCTTTGAGAAAGAATTATCAACTTGCGAAAAGCGGTTAGATGAGAACGGTGACGACAAAACAAGGTTTTGGCGTTAAATGATTGTATAGATCATTAGTCAAGATTTTGTGTTAAATGATTATATGGCGCGAATAGCGGCGATGGAAATTTTCTTGATGACTAAACGTTTAAAGACTAATGTGTAAAAGATGTGGTTTTAAACAGATAAATGATTCCTAGAGTGAGTGCGTTTTAAAAACGTTTTAAAAATGATTTAAGAACGGTTTAAAAACTGTAGACATAGTTAAAATCGGTATAATCAATATGGCTGAAAGCCTTGATAAAACCTAGAAAATATGATATCCTATAAAAGTAACAACTATTCCTCAAATGTATATTTAGGGAATAGTTGAATGTAGGAAAAAATTTGTCCAATTTTGAGGTGTTTACTATGGCGCGTAAAAAAATAATTAAAGACGATGGGTCTACTCCATCAGGCTCACAAAATAGAAAAAAGCAAATTAAAATCCACAATAAATCTGACGTCCCTAACAACATCGTTGAGAAACAAAATGACATGATTAAAAAATGTCTTTCTATGGAATCACAGTTGCCAAGCTTTATGTTTGACTATTTTCTTTATTTAAAAAACTCTGTGGCATTAAGTACGCGTCTGGCATATTTAAGTGACCTATTATTCTTTACGAATTATTTGATCAGTGAGTCTCCTCTGATGGCTGAATATGAATTTACTTCTTCCAAGGAAATTCCTTTGGAATTATTTGCCAAACTCACAGCCAAGGACATAAACCTATTTTTAGGGGATTTTTGCACACGTTATATAGTAGAAACTGAGAACGCAGACTACATTATGGAAAATCATAATCGTGCACTTGCTAGAAAAAAATCCTCATTGAGTGTCTTGTTTAAATTCCTTTATAGAGATCAGCTAATAGACACCAATATCACTGAAGGCTTTAACCCAATTAAGCTACCAAAGCCTCAACCAGACGCTATTAAACGCCTTGAAATTGAAGAAGTGGCACTTATGCTCGATACGGTTGAAAATGGCACTGGTCTCACAGATAAAGAACGCCAGTACTGGGAGAAAACCAAAAGACGCGATAAAGCAATCCTTGTACTCTTCACCACTTATGGTTTGCGTGTCAGTGAAGTTCAACAACTTAACTTAAGCTCAATAAACTATGCACGTGGTGAGTTTAAAATTTATAGAAAACGTGGTAAAGAAGCAAATATGCCACTCAATCGCTCTGCACTTGCTGTTATAGAAGATTATATTAAGCTTGAACGTCCGAATTGTATTGAAGATGATGATCCCTTATTCCTATCGTTACAAGGGAAAAGAATGACTGTTCGAACGCTTAGAGAATTGGTTAAGAAATACACCTCTATTGCCATGCAAGCACCAAGACATGCCGGCTATAGTCCACATAAACTGAGAGCAACGGCAGCCTCTTCGCTGATTCAATATGGCTTTTCAATCTATGATGTTCAAAACCTGCTCGATCACGACAATGTGACAACAACACAGCTATACTCTGCTCATAAGAAAAATGCAAAACGTGATGTGGTCAATAACTATGAGCTCTTGGATGAGTATCAAAAGCGCAATAGTGAAAAAAACAATAAGTAATAGATAGATATAGTGGGATCTAAATTTCGGAATGCCAATATTCTTATTCTGTTTTAGGTCCCTTTGTTTATTGCCTTATGTTTTATCCGACAATATCATTCATTGGTCGAAATCAAAAAGAGCCCATTTTTCAATGGGCAGACAGGGATATATCAACAAATCTGAAATATACCTTTCAGTTTGTGATAGTTTGTTTATAGAGATTAACTCATGAACAGGTTTAATAAGTGTTATTTCACGAGTTTCATTCCAAGGGCTCTATCTTGTAACCGGAATAATCAAAACTTGTCCAGGGTAAATATCACTCGTATTCATCTGATTTAACTTTTTAATATTGTAGACAACCTGTCTAACATCTTCATTATAATAATTATGATCTGATGCAATCTCCCAGAGCGTATCCCCTGAGGTTACCGTGAATTCCAAATAGCTTTGATCAGTAGATGCGACAGACATAATTGTACCTGTCATATATGAAAAAAGAATACTCAATAATATGAGTGCAATCATAGTTGCCAATACAAAGCGTGTTTTATTAACAATAACCAAGCGACGTCTTTTAGGTCTTCTCTTATACATTCTGCTGTCAAAAGTCACATGAGGTCTAGTTTGAGTCATAATAATACCTCCTATTAAACCATGTTCTAAATGGAATCGTGCCAAACGTTTGTTCTGTAAGTTAATTATATACGAACGCATGTTCTTTGTAAAGACAAAAATCGAACTAATGTTTGATTTTTTTTTATGGTCATGATATAATCGTCCTAAGATAAGTAAAAAACACAAAGGAGACCTAAGTGATGAGTGCTACGATTTCTAAGAAACAGAAACAAATCCTAGATTTCTTAAAGGAAGAGGTTTCTAAAAAAGGTTATCCCCCTTCTGTTCGTGAGATATGTCTAGCTGTAGGTTTAAAATCGACTTCCACAGTACATATGCATCTCACCAAACTTGAAGAGCTTGGTTATATTAGACGTGACCCAACAAAACCACGTGCTATTGAAATATTTGATAATGAGGATCATACACCTACAGATAATGTGGTTAATTTTGCAAGAGATACTAAATTCGTTCCTATTATAGGTGAAATAACTGCAGGACAGCCTATTTTGGCAGTTGAGTCTTTTGAAGATACCTTCCCTATCCCTTCTGATTTTGTTGATGAAGGTAATTATTTTATGCTTAAAATCAAAGGCGATAGTATGATTGAAGCTGGTATTCATGATCGCGATTTAGTACTCGTTAAACAGCAAAACACTGCAAATAATGGTGAAATTGTTGTTGCGATGATTGACGATTCAGCCACTGTAAAAACCTTTTATAAAGAGCAATCACGTGTTAGGCTACAACCTGAAAACTCAACTATGTCACCTATTTATTCTGATAATGTTCAAATCCTTGGACGTGTAAAAGGTGTTTTTAGAAAAATGTAAAAATGATTATAAAGATTTTATTAAATGTTAAGGGACTGTAAAAAAAGTTACAGTCCCTTTTAATGTCTATAAGCAAGACATATAAACATGTTTATGTTATTTAATTATCATGGGATTAATTTTTTTTAAGATTTCAACAAAAATTGGTAGTGTTATTTCTAAATTATAAGTGATATCATTATAGATGTGAGAGTTTTAATTTTATTTTAAAGGAGTGTTTTGTATGTCTTATGTATCAAGCGTATTTGAACGCGTAAAAGCAAGAAACGCAAACGAAACAGAATTTTTACAAGCAGTAGAAGAAGTATTTGAGTCATTAGAACCTGTTTTAGAAAGACACCCAGAATATGTTGAAGCCAACATCTTGGAAAGAATCACTGAACCAGAGAGACAAATCATCTTTAGAGTACCTTGGGTTGATGATCAAGGCGCATTACAAGTTAACAGAGGTTTCAGAGTTCAATTCAACGGTGCTATTGGACCATATAAAGGTGGTTTAAGATTCCATCCATCTGTATATCTTGGAATTGTTAAATTCCTCGGCTTCGAGCAAATCTTTAAAAACTCTTTAACTGGCTTACCTATCGGTGGTGGTAAAGGTGGATCTGATTTTAATCCTAAAGGTAAATCAGATGCAGAAGTAATGAGATTCTGCCAAAGCTTTATGACTGAATTATATAGACATATTGGACCAGACGTAGACGTACCTGCAGGCGATATTGGTGTTGGCGGCAGAGAAATCGGTTTCTTATATGGTCAATACAGAAGAATTAGAGGCGCATTCGAAAATGGCGTTTTAACTGGTAAAGGCTTATCTTATGGTGGTTCTTTAACGAGAACTGAAGCAACTGGTTATGGTCTTGTGTATTTTGTTGACGAAATGTTAAAGCACAATAACAATTCTTTAGAAGGCAAAACAGTTGTTATTTCTGGTTCTGGTAACGTTGCAATCTACGCTTGTCAAAAAGCGACTTCATTAGGTGCTAAAGTTGTTGCCATGTCGGATTCTAATGGCTATATCTACGATGAAAAAGGTATTGATTTAGCTTTAGTTAGACAACTTAAAGAAGTTGAAAGAAAAAGAATTAAAGAGTATTTAAATGCACATCCAGATGCTAAATACGTTGAAGGTTTCGGTAATATTTGGTCATTGAAATGCGATATCGCATTACCTTGTGCAACTCAAAATGATATTACAATCGAACATGCTAAAACATTAGTCGCTAATGGCGTTACTGCTGTTGGTGAAGGTGCTAATATGCCATGTACTAACGAAGCTATCAAATATTTCCTTGAGAAAAACATCTTATTAGCACCTGCTAAGGCTGCTAATGCTGGTGGTGTTGCTACCTCTGCTCTTGAAATGAGCCAAAACTCAATGAGATATTCTTGGACATTTGAAGAAGTAGACGCTAAGTTAAAAGACATCATGATCAATATTCATACAAATGCTGCTGCAGCATCTAAAGATTATGGCTTCGGATACAACTTAGTCGCAGGGGCAAATATTGCCGGCTTCAAAAAAGTTGCAGAAGCAATGATGGCACAAGGAAACTACTAAATAAAAAATATTAAATATAAGTATAAAATTAAGGCTATCTGAGGGTTTCTCAGATAGCCTTTTTAATTATAGATCATTCGTTTTCAGCCAGATTAGAGCAAGTATTTGTGCTAACTCAATTTAAAATCTACAATAAGATTGTCAAAAGTTTTCACTAACAATTTCAACTCTTCACTCATATTTTTAAGCTCCTCCACTGTGGCAAGAATCTGTTCTGCTGATGCGGAGGTCTCTTCTGTACTGGCAGCATTTTCCTCAGCAATGGAAGAAAGCTGTAATATGACTTCGTGTACTTGAATGCGGTTTTTCTCCATGTTTTTACTAAGGGTATTCAAATTATCAATGTCTTTTTTCATTTCGTCCACGACTGACACAATTTCATTATATTTCCCTTCAGTTGAGTTTACAGAGGTTTCTTGCCTTTTCACTGCTTCTTTAACTTCTTGACTTTTAAGTTGAGCACTTTGCACATTCTGAATGAGATTATTTAGCATATCATCAATAAGCGTCGTAGATGAGGAGGTTTGTTCAGCCAGTTTCCTTATTTCATCTGCAACTACTGCAAAGCCTCTACCAGCTTCTCCTGCCCTAGCCGCTTCAATTGCTGCATTTAGTGCAAGTAAATTGGTCTGCTCTGAAATATCTGAAATGAGCTTACTCGCCTCACCTATCTTCGCAGTATTTTCATTTGTGGTATCAATCACTTTGAAAATCTCTTCAAATACAAGTACGTTTAATTTGGTATCTTCGCTTAATTTTTTGACAAGGTCCAAACCTTCATGCGTTATTTGTCCAATTGCACTGCTTTTCTCTGCCAATTGGTTTGCAGATTTAGTGTTGTCATTAATGATATCTGCAAGTGTATTGACATCTTCTGTAACACTTTGTGTTTCCAGTGCTTGAGAAGTTGCACCTTTAGAGATGTCGTTGATTGCGTTTGAAACTTCACTCATTGCAGCATTTATTTCCCCGGTACCGACAACGATAAAATCAGATGTTTTATTGAGGTTTTCAACACTTAATTTTATTTCGTTAATGATGTCTCTAAATGTTTCTAAAACAGACTGACTTGAATTTGAAAGTATTCCAAGCTCGTCTTTATCTGAGAGCTTAAACTGCTTAAAGTCCACTGAAAGGTTTTTATTTGACATTTCATGAAGATTATTAGTAAGCCCTAAAATAGATTTTCTCAAGAATTGAGCAATCCTTGACATAAAGATGGTTACGATGAGAATTGTTACAAGTATGATCGCGCTTAACAATAATGTATTTTTCCGAGTGATATTAATGAGTTCATGAGATTCCAAGTCTGCATATGTCTCAAGGATTTCGGTCATAAGATTAATTTGCTCTCGGGCGTTATCAAAATGAACATAGCTTTCTTCGATATTGCCACTTTGTGTATCGATGTTATAGCTATCATACCAAAGATTGAATTCAGCCTTAAAAGCTTCTTCTAAATCTGCTATAGATTGGTTTGTAGATTCATGTTTATATTCAACGTACAGTTTTTCATTTGAGCGAATGTTATCAAGTGCATCCATGACGCGTGTATAAGCTTGGTCGGCGTTTTCTTTATAGGTATCTATTAGTTCTTGCTGGCTTGTGGTATGTAAGCTGAAATTTGAAATGAGTTCAGTTTGGGCCAAGATAGCTTGATAAAAGTCGCGATCAGCATTTAAAATTTTACTGGTACTGATAAAGGCTTCTTCGTAGATGGTTTGATTTGCCGAATTACTAATAAAGATCATTTGACTTGCACTAATATAAAGAAAGACCACTAAAATAACTAAAGGTGGAATGACCATTACCAACAATTTTTTTGTAATACTCAAATTTCGAATCATAATTATCCTCCTTTTCAAATGATAATATACAATTCTTACCCCCAAAATTTTTAATCAAACGGAATTGAAAAACGTCAACTGGGATCACATTATCGATTTAGGTGTAAAATTTACGGAATAAAATAACCCCTATTACATGAAAAAAACTGCTATTTAAGCAGTCTTTTATTTTGATAATTACAGTTGTAAGTTGAAGACGTATAACATATATGTTTATTAACGATTTAGAACCTCATTGATTTTTTCAAGTTCTTGAGGTGTAAATTCTAAATTATTGATGGCTTTGACAGAATCCTCTATTTGGGCCTTACGACTGGCACCAACAAGTACAGACGTTACTCTTGGGTTTCTGAGATTCCATGCAATAGCCATTTGAGCAAGCGATTGACCTCTCTCCTTTGCAATCGAATTGAGGGCATTTAACTTAACTTGAAGGGCCTTGGTTAGGTCTTCTTTATTAAGAAAAATACTGTCACTCGCCATACGAGAATCTTCTGGAATACCTTTGAGATAATGGTCTGTCAACAAGCCCTTTTGGAGTGGTGAGTATGTGATAATGCCTACCCCTTCCTTGTCCATCATAGCGATGAGCTCATCTTCTATCCAACGATCTAACATAGAATAGTTGGGTTGATGAATCAAACACGGTGTACCAAGTTCGTGTAATACATCAATGGCAAGTTTTGCTTCTGTCGGTTTATAGTTTGAAAGACCGACATATAGGGCTTTACCCTGTCTGACCATGAGGTCAAGTGCCTGCATCGATTCTTCAACTGGTGTGTCATCATCCGGTCTATGGTGATAAAAAATATCCACATAGTCTAGATTTAACCTTTTTAAACTCTGCTCTAAGCTGGAGACTAAATATTTTTTTGAGCCACCATCACCATATGGTCCATTCCACATATGAAAACCTGCTTTAGTAGAAACGATGATTTCATCTCGATGTGATTTAAAATCCTGTTTGAGAATTTTTCCAAAGTTTTCTTCTGCTGATCCAGGGACAGGACCATAATTGTTAGCGAGGTCAAAATGTGTAATGCCCAAATCAAATGCGGTTTGAATCATTTCCCTTGCATTGTCATAGGAATCGTTAGTTCCAAAGTTGTGCCAAAGACCAAGTGAAATGAGCGGCAATCTTAAGCCACTTTGTCCGCATCTTCTGTATTGCATTTCGTCATATCTTTTTAGCGATGGTGAATAATTCGTCATTAAGTGCTCCTCTCAAAATGAAGTTATAAAAAGAAGCTCCTCAGGCATAATCTAACATTGTGCCTGAGAAAGCTTACAAGCTTCTTTACGAAGGTTGGATTCGAGATATCCCGAATTTAAATTGTAACTTATATTCTAGCCACACCTGATTTAACTGCGGCATCATATACTGCTTTTGCAACATCTTCCCCGATTTGCTTGTTAAGTGCATAAGGTATGATGTTGTCTTCTCTTAATTCTGACTCTGGAACGAGATCCGCAATTGCATAGACTGCAGCAATTTTCATTTCTTCATTGATATCACTTGCTCTTGCATCAAGTGCCCCTCTAAAGATACCAGGGAAAGCCAAAACGTTATTAATCTGATTTGGAAAGTCAGATCTACCCGTTCCGACAATACGTGCACCAGCTTCAAGTGCCAAGTCCGGTAAAATCTCTGGATCAGGATTTGCCATTGCAAAGACAATCGCATCACTGCTCATAGAAGCGACCATTTCCTGAGAAACGACGTTCTTACCTGAAACGCCTATAAAGACATCTGCACCTTTAAGTGCAAAGGCCAAGTCTCCCTCTAATAATTCGTGATTTGTCAAAGCGGCAATTTCGTCTTGAACCCAGTTTTTCTGAGCTTTGTTTCTTGATAAAATACCTGCGCGATCACAGCTTAGAATGTTTTTTACACCTAAATCCAGTAACATTCTTGCAATTGCATTTCCTGCTGAACCAGCACCGTTGATAACGATTTTAATTTCATCAATTTTTTTACCCACAATTTTAAGTGCATTGATCAATGCCGCACTTACAACGACAGCTGTACCGTGCTGGTCATCATGAAATACAGGGATATCAAGTATTTCTTTGAGTTTTCTTTCGATTTCTACACATCTTGGAGACGCAATATCTTCAAGATTAATACCACCAAAAACAGGTTCAATATGCTTCACGACATTGACTATCTCATCTACATCTTGAGTGGATACGCATATTGGAAATGCGTCAACACCAGCGAATTCCTTAAACAGGATAGCTTTCCCTTCCATAACTGGAATAGAAGCCTCAGCACCGATGTTCCCAAGACCTAAGACAGCTGAACCGTCTGAAACAACTGCTACGAGATTACCTTTAGAAGTGTATTTGTAAACATCTTCTTTGGTCTCCGCAATTTTTCGACAAGGCTCTGCTACGCCTGGTGTATAGGCAGTAGATAAATCTTCTCGGGTTTCAAGCTTTACTTTACTTGTCACTTCAATTTTACCTTTGTTTGCTTCGTGCATTTTCAATGCAAGCTCATTATAATTCATCTTTACACCCCTTTGGTCTTTGAGAGATGATCTTAGCGTTGACGATAACGTAATTATAGTCAATCGTATAGTCATCTTCCCAATTGAACTGTTTTTTCTTGCTGATAACATCATAAACTATTTTGAGCGCTAAGGCAATCTTTCACAGCCATGAAAACGTCAAAATAAAATGATTTTAAATGGATTTATTCAGTTTATTCTATGTTAATAAGCCCTTTTTTATAAAGGTTGTCCAAGGACTTAATCACACCAAATTTAGAGTGCTCATAGGTTAAGCCACCTTGAAAATATGCGACAAAGGGTTCTCTTATGGGTGCATCTGCACTGAGTTCTATGGAAGACCCTTGTACAAAGGCACCAGCCGCCATAATGACTTCACTTGAATAGCCCGGCATATCCCACGGTTCAGGGGTAACAAAAGCATCAACTGGTGAAGCCGATTGAATACCTTGACAGAAGGCAATTACTTTTTCAGGTGTTCCAAACTTAATCGCCTGAATGATGTCACTTCTAACGCTGTCAACTTTGGGGTTGATGTCATATCCAGCAGATTCATAAACCCTTGCACAAAGTGTAGCCCCTTTGAGTGCACCTGAAACGACTTTTGGTGCCATAAATAAGCCTTGTAGTATGGTGCGTGTTTGACCAAAGGTCAAGCCACATTCTTTACCGATACCAGGAGAAGTCATTCTTGCTGCAACTTGCTCAATGAGTTCTGATTTTCCAACGATATAGCCACCGCTAAGCGCAAGACCGCCACCTGGATTTTTGATGAGACTGCCTGCCATTAGATCAGCGCCAACATCTGTTGGCTCTTGATAATCCAAGAACTCACCATAGCAGTTATCCACCATGACAATTGTGTCAGGTGCATAAAGTCTGATGAGTGAAATAACATTTTTGATCTCTGAGATTGTCAAGCCCCTTCTCCAAGAATACCCTGCGGATCTTTGGATATAGATCATCTTGTATTGAGGTGATGCATTTGAAAGAAGCGCTTGTATATGGTCGAGATCAAAACCACCCTCGTCAGTCAGATGGATTTCTTCATAGGACACACCAATGTCCATAAGGCTTAAGCCATTTGATGGTGAAAGGCCAATAACCTTTTCCAGTGTGTCATAGGGTCTCCCTGTGATAGAAAGCATCTTATCATTTGGTCTCAAAGTGCCAGTAAGGGCTAAAGTCAATGCGTGAGTCCCTGAAACGATAATGGGTCTGACAATGGCATCTTCTGTGTTAAATACGGTTTTATAAACGTTTTCTGTGGCGTCTCGCCCCATGTCATCATAACCGTAACCAGTGTTCCAGTTAAAATGAATATCTGAAATCTTGTTTTGCTGTAATGCATTCAAGACCTTTAATTGATTGTATTCGGCAATATCGTCTATCTTAGAAAAGTGACTCACAATACTGACCTCAGCATCCTCCACGTATTTGACAACTGTATCGGATACGCCCAAGGCTTGGTACATTGAATATTTATTTAACATGAATCCTCCTGATGACATCGTTTACTTTAAGATGTTCAAAGCATTGATGAGCTTTGGAATAATTTGTTTTTTACGCGAAACGCAATTGTTGATAAAGGTGCCTTGTTCCACGGCCTTTTCAAAAGCCAAGGACATGATTGAATCGTTTTTCGACTCAAAGAGCATGTAGGAACCCTCTTTGATGATATCTGTGATTACCATCAGGGTTAAATAGTGATCCTTATCGTGATGGACTGTGCGGATCGTCTCAAGGTATTGTTCCTGGTTATCTAAAATTTCCTCAAAATTCAATGTGAAAACTTGTGAAATGGCAATTTTACATCCCTCAAGCATGAACTCTTTGAAATCACTAAAAAGAACATCTGTAACAGATTGTCCTGCAAGTGAAGTCCCGTTCTTGAACATGTCAAGGGCAAAGGCATCTGTCTTAATGCCAGTGATTTCTGCCAGTTTATCCACGGCCATTTCATCAAATACCGTTGTAGTTGGCGATTTCAAAAACAGGGTATCTGAAATGATGCCAGACATCATAAGACCTGCTATATGCTTTGGAATGTCGATGTTTTCCTCTTTGAAAAGCTGAAAAATAATGGTATTGGTACTCCCTACCGGCATATTCCTAAAGGAAATGGGGAGCGATGTCGAAATGTCCCCTATTTTATGATGATCGATGATCTCAAGCACATTTGCCTCGTTTAGGCCTTCTGCAGACTGGGCATACTCATTGTGGTCCACTAAGATGACATTCTTCTTGGTCGGATTTAAGAAATGTGTTCTGCCTATAATGCCAAGATATTTGCCTTTTTCATCAACAAGAGGAAACTTTGAATGTTTGGAAGTCTGAATTATTTCACGACAATTCTCCATGTACTCGTTTTCCTTAAACCTGACAAGACGTTCTCTTTGCATGATTGAACTCACGAAATTTGTTTGGTTGATGAGTTTAGAGGTGTAGTAAGTATCATAGGGTGTTTTGATCATGTTAACGCCCGATACAGCCGCCTTCTCAATGAGCAATTCTGGAATTTTTTTGTTACCAGTGACAACAATTAGCTGGACCTTACGTTGAATGGCATATTCGATGATATCAAATCGGTCACCAGTAATGACGATATAGTCAGGTCCGAAGATGTCTTCTTTGATAATGGAAGAATCATGAAAGGCAGTGATGGAAATTTTGCCGTTGACATCAGAATGCGCATAGTTGAGCGTCTCTGCTTTAAGATCTGAACGTATGTTGCTAAAAGTTGTATTCAAGGTGTGAAGGTCACCATGAATAGCGCTCATGGCAATATCTTTCATGGTTACGATACCAATCAAATAGCCTTCAGAATCAACGATGGGCAGAGTCCTAAT
Source organism: Fusibacter sp. (assembly GCF_057447755.1). Taxonomy (NCBI): domain Bacteria; kingdom Bacillati; phylum Bacillota; class Clostridia; order Eubacteriales; family Fusibacteraceae; genus Fusibacter; species Fusibacter sp. The sequence continues at coordinate 13,923 of NZ_JBVBZF010000053.1, forward strand.
CTTGTATAGATTCATATGCTTATAGGCTGTTAAGATTGAATTTGAAGGCTCAAGGGCCATTATTCGATCATATAACAAGTCTTTCAGCTGGATTTTGACATTTTGGATTTTTTTCGGGTGTTCTACCTCGAAATAATCAAGTACAAACTCCGTCTCCTTAGTAAGATCACCAAGTATACAGGGCATGGCATTATATTGGGTTTGGTTCTTTAAATATGAGAGTGCAATGGCACTCGTAACACTGTCGGTATCGGGATTTCGATGACCAAAAATCATGACGTTTTCTTTCATAGTCATTTACTCCTTAAATGGGTACAATTTACTTCCCTATTATAACATACGATTTAATAATTTATTCACATTCATTTACATAAGTTATGCTATAATCAATTTGGTAATTTAAAGAATCGAGGTATTTAAATGAAATTCTATAAACTTTCATTAATGGTCATGCTGCCAATTTTGCTTGTGGCTGCTATTTTTGTAATTATGGGTATCCAATATACCTTTAAAACTTCTGAAAGCGACAACAATCAGTTTTATTCTAAAATGATTTACAACATGTTCAATGAATACATAAGCAATCAGATTGATCGTACAAGTAATGGCATTTTTTCGGACAAGGAATTCTATCAAATTCGAAACGAAATGATCTACAGGAGTGCATCGTCTCAAAACACGTCACTTTCCATAGAAAAAGAAGCTATTCCGGATTTGGCTTCCCAGTATGGTTTTAAGTATTATTATGTTGAAAACAATGATAAAGCGCCATATTCTAACGCGCCCTATGAGTTGACCATGGCATTTTTGTCGCAGGATAGTGGCAGTTTTTCAAAACAGACGTTTATTTACAACTATGGTGGCGATTTGTATATCGGCATCATGAAAAACCTGTTCACCAGCAATTCTGATGACAATGCTAAGACCTATTTGGTAATGGCCCCTCTTAAAGATGTTGTTGATCTTGAAAACATGATGGGATTAGTCGGCATACAAGATGTCGAATACATCACTAAGGACATGATAGAGAATCGAAATGAAGCCAATATGGCGCTAAAATCAGATGGTTTTATCAATATCAGTGATAAGAATTTTAACCAGGTTTACGTCCCTATTCACTTGACTGGTAAATCACTATATTATTTAAGTGCAAGAATTGATAAGCCTGAAATAATTGTCAATCTTCGCCGTCAAACGATACTCATAATTGCAAGTGTTTTTCTAGTTTTGGTTTTTTCTAGTATTATGGCCAGTTTGCTTTTAAAAAAAATTGCAGGTCAAATAAACAATACCATAAAAAAAGTGGATCAAATTGCCAATGGGCATTATGAAATTGATCTTGAATATAAGGGC
>NZ_JBVBZF010000054.1:0-15161 GCF_057447755.1 Fusibacter sp.
GTCGTTGAGAGAGCGATTACAATTGGTAAAAAAACTGAGGGGAACTACCAAGTGGTAAGTGGTTTAACCGCTGGCGAAAAGGTCATCTTGAACTACCAAGATGAATAGCAATAGGGATAACCGTAAGTGTAAGGAACTGAAGGGGTGAATAGGATGATTAAAGTCAAGAACCTGTATCATTCATACAGTAATGATGATAACTATGCTGTTGACAACGTCAACTTCGAAATCAAGAAAGGTGAAATCTTTGGTTTTTTAGGACCATCTGGCGCTGGAAAATCAACGACACAAAATATTTTAGTGGGTCTCTTGCAGTTACAGCAGGGTGAGGTTGAGGTTGCTGGCTATGATATTAAGCATATTAAGAATAAAATGTTCAATAAAATTGGGATGTCCTTTGAACAATCCAATGTTTACAATAAGATGTCGGGCATTGAAAATCTAGAGTTCTATAGAAAACTCTTTGATGTGGCAACAAGAGATCCCATGGATCTTATTAAGCTTGTGGGGCTTGATGGCAAGGAGCATATTAAAGCAGGTAAATATTCCAAGGGGATGAAACATCGATTGACCTTTGCAAGATCCATGCTCAACAATCCTGAGATGTGGTTTTTGGACGAGCCGACAACTGGACTTGACCCAGCAATTGCGTCTAACATCAAGGACATTATAAAACACGAAAATGAAAAGGGCGTTACAATATTTTTGACCACCCATAATATGTATATTGCAGATGAGTTGTGTGATCGTGTGGCCTTCATCGTCGATGGTAAAATTAGACTGATAGACTCGCCAAAAACACTTAAACTCAAGTATGGTGAAAAGTTGGTGGATGTTGAGTATTTAAAGGCAGGAAAGCCAATCAAGGAAAGTTTTTCAACAGTGGATGAAGCTGAAAAGAGCAGGCTGGTAGAAGTTATTTCAAACTATGATATTTTGACCATGCATACCAAAGAAGCCACACTTGAGGAAATATTTATCAAGGTAACCGGAAGGGGTCTGGTATAGATGAAGCTCTGGTATAGTTTTTCAAAGGAGTTAAGCCTGTCGTCAAAAAGCTGGTATTTCTACATTGAAATCGGCATGTCATTGGTAATTCTATTGATATTAATATTTGTAGTGCCAGATGAGTTTGACAGTAAGGGAAAGGAGTATATCTATCTAGATTTGCCCCAAGTGGTCAGGGACAGATATGCCAAAAACCTCTTGGAGGATGACTTGGATGAGACTGCTGAAGGGGTGACACTTGAAGCCAACCAGCAGTCTTATGCGGCAGTACTCTACGAAACAGAAGAATCAAAGATTTACTTATTAGACAGCATGGCAGCCCTTGATGCTTTTTCAAATTTTGAGAAGGTACCCACAGTACACGTTCATGTAAATGACGATAACCAAATCGTTCATACCTACTACTTGCAAGGCTATGAGACACAAAAACTGCAGAATCTACTCTTGGTCTATCACAATAGACTTGCGGGTCATGATGTGATTAAAGACTATTCAGATCATATAGAAGTAAGGCGATTATATGAGAATTCTGCACCCTTGAGTGATAAAGAAAATATGATTCCAGTGTTTTTAACCTTTAACGGGAGCCTCATGAGCTTATTTATCATAGCGGCCTATATTTTTCTGGATAAAAATGAGGGCATTATCAAGGCATACGCCATTACGGCATCTTCTGTATGGCATTACCTTTTAAGCAAGATTGGGGTTATCATCATGACCAGTATTTTGACAACGCTAATAATCACAGTCCCCATCATGGGCTTTCAGCCAAACTATCTTGCAATGGTCTTGTTCGTCACCTGTTCTGGTTTTTTTGCAGCGTCATTGGGCTTATTTTTAACGAGCTATTATAAGGATATTGTTGAAGCCTTTGGCGCTATGTATATTGTCATCGTCATTATGATCATGCCGAATATATCATACTTCACACCAAGCTGGGACCCTGATTGGGTGAAGATTATACCAAGCTATGTGATGCTACAGAGTTTTAAGGAAATTATATCTATAGGGGGAAACATGACCTATGTGATGGTGGCATCTCTAGGCTTTGCAGTGATCGGTTTGGACATTTTCATTTTGGCGAACTATAGATTCAAAAAGACACTTTCTCTGTGAAGGAGTGCTGGAAATGATCAAGAAAGTACTGTTAATTTTCCAAAGGGATTTAAAAGCGAGTGTGAGAAATTTTTTGACCCTTTATATTATTGTGGTTCCAGTTATTTTTGCTGTGATGATTAATATATTTTCACCGGGTATTAATGATACAAGTGTTGAAATTGCGCTGCTTTCAGGTGAAAATCCACAACAGAGTGCCTATTTTAATCAATTTGCAAAGGTTGAACTTTTGGACTCCCTTCAGGCCATAGAAGATAGGGTTCGAAAAAGAGACAACCTCATTGCCATATTGCCAGACGAAAGGGGAGCCTATTTTATTTTAACCCAGGGCAATGAACCCGATTATCTTGTGGATTATGTAAGAAATTTGGCGGCATTTGACCACTTTGATATTGGCATGGCAGATTCTGTGGCTGAAATCGTGGACTATGGTCGAGACATTCCACCACTTAAGAAAGTCATGGTTAACACGTCCTTGATTTTCACTTCAATATTAGGGGGAATGATTATTGCGCTCAATATTGTTGAGGAAAAAACAGACAACACGATTAGTGCTATTCACCTATCACCAGTTTCAAGGTTGGGCTTTATCGCAGGAAAGAGCATGATTGGTATTTTCATTCCTCTTGTGGGTAGCTTTTTGATTTTACTCATAACAGGTTTTGGCGGTATCAACTTCTTCCATGTCCTTATCATGGTGACAACCTCGTGTATTATCAGTATACTCATAGGCTTTATCGAAGGGATTAACAACGATGATGTCATGAACGCCGCTGGTAATATGAAATTGCTATTCTTACCACTGTTTGGTTCTATAGCAGGTGAAGAGCTCTTGGCAGACAAGTGGCAATTCCTCTTTTACTGGATACCCTTTTACTGGACCTATAAGGGCAACGCACTCGTACTGTCAAACAATGGGACGTGGCTTGAAATTATGAAATATTCAGGCATCGTACTGGGCATTAGTGGTGGGGTATTTTTAATATTAGCACCAAGGATTAGGAAGGGATTGGAATAAAGTAATTTAAAAGGAGGGACCGAATATGAAAATATGGGGTATTCTAGCATTGGTATACTCGGCAGCGGTTGTTGCCATTGCCGTCCTTAAACCTGAAAAAATTTGGAAAATGAAAAAAATTCAATTGTTTATCAAGTTTTTAGGTGACAAGGGAACAGAGATATTTTTCTATGTATGGGCTTTAATTTTTCTCGTACTGGGTGTATGGCTACTTGCTCAGTGATTTGAGGCATATGAGACGTCTGTAGGTCATCAAACTGATCAAAATCAAGAGGTATAAATTTGAAAGAGTCGCCTGTGGCGACTCTTTAGTGTCTTGAGAAAAATCATTTAGTCTAGAGAAAGATAGGATCCCTGTTCAAGATCGACAAGAAGGTCATTGACGATAATGGCACGACCTTGGATTCCGACTAAGGTCTCTAGTGGTTGTCCAGATGAAACATCGGTGTAGTGCCCTTCACCTGTTGAAGTGAGTTTAACATAAGTCGCTTCAGCACCACCGCCACTTCTTAAAACGATGATATCTTTCATACCCTTTGTGGCATTGTCACTGATGATGATAGGGGTATGAATCAAAGTCATTTTAGTTACTTCTCTGATTTCGCCTTCGAATTCATAAAGGACTAGTGCAGTACTGCCACCAGAACCACTTGTGTATGGTCCCATGACAACCGTGAAAATCTCACTTTGACCATCACCATTTAAATCGACATAATTGTAATAATATTTTGTTTTGGAAAGGTACTCTTCAGGAATTTCAAATGCTTTAATGATATAATCCTTGAGTAATGGATAGGGCTTGGCATTTGCAAGAGTTGGTACGATGGTATCTGGCAGACTCGATGTGAAGGTTTCATCCATCACTGAGGCTGTGGTATTATCAGGTAAAATGAGCTGTAGATCCACTGTTCCGTAGCCCTTGTAAAGGTAAATGAGTTTTCCTTCAAGATCCCACATGAGATTTGTATAGCCTGCTTCTGAAGGTGTATCATTGACCTGTGAAGGGCTTCCAAGTTGATTTTTCATTTCATCTGCAATGATGTCAAAATTATCTTCGCCAAGATGTAAACTAATGCTATTCACAATATCATTCGAATCGATCGAAGTATAAAGAACAGTTTGGATGCCAAATGCTGTGACAGGGTAACGACGTCCTATGAGATAATTGCCATCCGCTGAGTAGACCACTTCATTGCTCTCAAAGTAAGTACCAGATGCCTCATGAGTTTCGCCTAATAATGCAATCGTTGTCGTCAAAAAGGTGGTACTATCAGCATTTTCGGTTTCAACTGCTTCCTTAGAAATTTCACTGGTTGATGAGTCTGATTCGACTCCAGTAGCAGGAACTTGTTGGTTTTGCATACTGCAACCAGATAAAACAAGCGATGCAGTAAGAGCAGTAATCAGTAAAGTGTTTTTTAATTTCATTATTTGTTCTCCTTCTATGTTTTCAAGTATTAGATTGATGAAGGCATCAAAAAGTTTCAAGGAGATGAAAATATTTTTTTATAGAAAATAACGGCACAGTGAAACTTTTTAAGCAAGGTAATGCTCTAATTTACAAAGATCAGTTTAGGGGTTTATAAAGGTCAGTTTAGAGGCCGAGATGCGATAGACAAGCGGTTATAGGCCATAAAATATCATGAAATTATGCAATGTGAGGTGAGAAAATGTTTGTAGTGCCTTTTCATAAAAAGGTAATGACCAAGGAAAAACAGTTTATTCAAATGATTGAAGAAGACAAGGAACAACTATATCGAATTGCATTTAGTTACATGAAGAATGAGCATGATGCACTTGAAGTTGTTCAGGAGACGGTTTGTAAGGCCTATGAGAATTTGAGTAAACTACGTGAAATAGACTATATGAAAACATGGTTTACACGTATTTTGATTAATACAGCATTACAAATGATTCGTCAAAGAAATCGAATACAACTTGATGACTTCACAGGCCAGAACCTTGCAGATCATGTCGATGATGTCAGTCAGATGGAAAACAGATTAGACTTAATGCAGTCGTTAGACACACTTGGCGATCAAGAGAAGATGGTTGTCATTCTTAGATACTTTGAAGATTACAAACTGGAGGAGGTATCACAGGCGGTGGAATTGCCTTTAAATACGACAAAGAGTATCTTATACCGAGCCCTAAAAAAAATGAAAATCAACTTTGAAGAGGAGGTCTAGCTTTGAATTCGTTAATTGACAATGGTGAAAATTTTAAACAGCAATATATGGCGATTCAAGTGCCAAAAGCCTTGGATAATGCGATTTACAGGGGGCTTGAAAGGGGTTCTAAAAATAAAAGACGTAGGATTGTGAAACAATATGTCCTCAGTGCAGCGACCTTTTTTATCTTGGTGATGGTTTCGTTGGTCGTGACCATAAACCTATCACCCTCGTTTGCAAACAGCCTAGCAGATGTACCGGTGTTGGGGCGTATTGTCAAGCTCCTACAGTTTGTGGACGGGAAAGCATCTGGCGGCAGCATCAATGATGGTGTTGACATCAATAATCTTGAAGTGGTGGAAACCTATGGTACGGAAAGCTTTGTCATTCACTTTGCAAAAGGAAATGAAACTTTATCAGAGCTTAGCGCTTTTGAGATTCATCGTTATGAAAAGCCCAATACCATCCAATTTGATATGGGAGGCGTACGAATGCTTTCAGCCAGTGAGGATTTCGACACCATTAGGAGCCTAAAACTCGTTAAAGATGTCTATAGGCTGATGACTCTGGATGATTCACTTGTACGATTCCAAGTCGTGCTTGAAGATAATGTAGAAGTGGAAGTTGGCCATTTAAGCAATCCGGAGGGTTTACTGGTCACACTTTCGAAGCAAGGTAATCCCATAAATGTATCCGATCAGATTTTCACAGTTCGGACAAAATCATTTCCATTTTCAGAAGCGTTCGGACACCTTGAGGAAGACCTATTTTGGAAGCAAAAAGAGGGCCTTATTCAGGCATATCGGATTATGAGAGACAGTGAAGGTGGTTTCCTATATGAGTTTGAACAGTTTAATACTCAAGAGGCTGCTGAGACATATCTTACAACTTTAGAAGGTAAAATTTCAATGGACTTGATCATAGAGTCGAGGTTACCTTCAGACTTGCCAGGGTATATTGGGGAGTAAGTCTAATTTTTAAGTTAGGTATAGTAAAGAAGTTACAAACCTATTACTACAACAAGTTAAAAATTGTTGGCATTAAGTCATGGAAAGAAGTTTAGAGAAGATCTCTATTAAAGATTAAACACGCTTTAAATCGAGGTGCTATTTTGAGGGATAAAAAAGAGCTAGAAACATTGTGAACTGCTACTCGTCAAGTGGACAATTGAAAAAATATAAAATCTTTCTGTCAGCGGTTAAGTCTGCTGGCAGTTTAGATCATTTTAAAATTGAATGTGATGCTATCTTTAATAGGTTCTATATTGCTGGGAACCGTATTAAGAATTCGGTTCCTTTCTTTACTTGTGACATAACTTCAATTTCTCCACTAAGGAGTTCAACTATAGCTTTTGTGATGGCTAATCCAAGCCCTGATCCTTTATATTGCCTTGCTTTATCTGCCTTGAAGTATCTATCAAAAATATAAGGTAAGTCTTCTGGTGCAATACCATGACCTGAATCAGCGACCTTGATGAGAATGCTTTCAGATGTATGTTCCATTTGAATCGAAATATTCCCTTCTGATGGTGTGAATTTTATCGCATTGTCAACCAGACAACTGAAAACCTGTTGAATCAGCTGCTCACTTCCAAGTATATAAACAGGCTCAGAAGGAAGTACGCTGGTAAAGCTAATGTCCATATCATCAGCAATAATACGATACTTTGTAACGAATTTCTCTAAAAGGTCTCTAAGGTCGAGAGTTACCATTTGAATGGAGTCCTGACTATCTTTCAAGCGTGAGAGATAGAGCATATCATCAATTAGCTGCTGCATCCGAATAGACTCAGAAAAGATAACAGCATGGTACCGTTCTAATTCAGACGGATCTGTAATCATATGGTCATTAATGGCTTCGCTCATCCCGCGAATGGCTATGAGAGGGCTCTTGAGCTCGTGTGAGACATTTGAGAAATATTCGTCTCGTTTCCTCTCGAGTAGCTCGGTTTTATCCCTTTCAGATTTAAGCTGAGTGGAAAGGGTGTTGAGGCTGTCAGCAAGCACCTTAATTTCATAGAACTCATTTTGCTCCAAATAACCATTGTAGTGTCCATTGGTTAGGTTTTGTGCAAGCTCTGACATAGCCTTTAATGGCTTGACAATGTTTCTTATTGATAAATAAAGGACGACAGAAATAAACAGACTGAATGCCAACACTAAGAAACCATAACTGTAGAGAAATCCATAAAAAGTGGAGTTGTATTCAACTGTGGGATGAAGAACTAATAGGGCACCGATAACTATGTCGTTTTTTACGATTGGAAGGCCAACCACTATGGACGTTCCCTTAAGTGGTGGCAATGATCGAATATCTCTAACTGATTTTCCTGACAACAGGGAATTCATATATGGGCTCAATGCTTCCTTAATCACACTATCTGTAATTACAGGATGGTGAAAGGTCTTTTCGCTCTCGTCAGATGATGCCACATCAGGACCGGAATCGAATGTAACTTTGGGAATAATAAGATTAAAGGACTCTGCGAGTGAAGCGTCATAGGCCTTAACGATAATATCGGTCCTGTCAGTGAAGACAGCTTGGTTTGGATCGGTTGATAATGCCTCTGATATTCTTATTGCGTCAGGAAGAAGCTCATTCAGTGAGATTCTTAGGTAGTAGTCTCTGATAATCCAAATGCCTGCAATCAATGTAAGGATTGAAGAGAGGGTTATAATGACAAAGACTCTGGTGAAGATTATTTTTGAGATTGTCTTATTCTTCATATTTATACCCCCGAATTTCTTCGATTTTATAACCGACCCCATAGACGGCTACGAGGTCCCAACCTCTTGCTTGAACTGAAGTGAGCTTTTTGCGGATGCGCTTTACATGTGTATCAACGGCACGAGTATCACCTAAGTACTCATAACCCCATACACTGTTAAGGAGCTGTTCGCGACTGACAACACGGTTTCTATTTCGGATGAGCAATAGTAGGATATCGAATTCCTTTGGGGTTAAGCCTAAATCGACACCTGAAACGTAAGCCTTATAGCCATCAACAAGGATTTCCAAATTGCCCAGTTGAAGACGAGTTTCTGCACCATTCGACATTGAGGGCTTTGAAAAGCGACGAAGGATGGTTTTTACCCGCGTAACCACCTCTTTAGGAGAAAAGGGCTTGACCACATAGTCATCCGCACCGATTTCAAGACCAATAATTCTGTCTAGCTCTTCTGATTTTGCGGTAAGAAGTAAAATTGGAACATCACTTTTCTTTCTGATCTCTTTACAAACTTCTGTTCCGAATAATTCTGGCATCATGATGTCAAGAATAACGAAATCATAATGGCAGCTGTTGAACCTCTGAAGTGCTTCAAAACCTGAATAGGCTGAATGATAAGTGAAGCCTTCAGCAGTGAGGTACACACCAAGTGTATCATGGACCGAAGAATTATCGTCTGCGATTAGAACATGTCCCATGAAATTCATTATTTTTCTCCTGTTCTTCCTAAAGGTATATAAGTACTATATGGATATTATAGCAATAGATTTGGCCACCAGTCAAAGTAGAACTGATGGCCAATGAATTGATTTATTTCATGTGTTTGTCAAGAAATTCGAAAACGAGAGCAAGATTTTCATTGCTTTCAAAAGCTTGTCCACCATGACCTTGTCCCTCAAGAAGTGTGAGCACCACCGCGTCTTTCCCAAGTACAGACACAAGTTTTTTGTAAAATTCTTCTGATTGTTGGATGGGAACATTGCCATCTGCGGTACCATGTTGAATTAGAAATGCAGGATCGTCCTCTGTGATATAGGTTTCTGGATTTGCTTGAGCGACCAAGTTGGGAACGTCAGTTATTAAGCTTCCTAAATAAGCGGATTCAGGAGAAGAGGCAGTGCTTGTTGTCCCAGTGGAACGGGCAACACCGGAAGCTTCAAATTGTTCATCCATTTTAAGAAAGTCTATAGGACCAAACCAGTCTACGACAGCTATAACATCGTCTGAGATATTTGCATAGCCAAGGCTTGGATCATATAAAGTATCAGTTCCTCCTGTTGTTCCGGCAATTGAGGCGAGATTACCACCAGCAGAATCACCCCAAAGTGCAATTTTGTTTGTATTCAGATTATAATCTGAACCTTTGGCTCTTACATATCGGATTGCAGCTTTTACATCATTAACGGCGGCAGGAAAAATGGCTTCGCTCGATAACCTGTAATTTATACTGACTACACCATAACCATGATTGATACCTTCGAGCATGGCAGCTACATCACCTCCGGTTGAGTTGCCCATCATGAATGCACCACCATGAATGGCAATGATCACAGGGAAAGGTCCATCACCTTCATTTGGAAGATAAATATCCAGTGTTTGGGAAGGCGATAGGTCAGCATAGGAAATACCGAGATATTTTGTTGCAATGTTTGATGTGTCTACACTTTGACTTCCTAATCCGCCACCTTGCATACCTACAGAATCGGGTAAAACAGATTCTTTTTCGCCTGGCTCGACAGAAGTTGGATTCTCAATTTTACTGCATCCCGGTCCCAATAATGCAATCATAGTTATAATAAGAATTAACCACAGAATTTTTTTCATTTAATATTACCTCCATTGGCTTTGATTTCATGGAAATAGCTTATAAAAAAAATATGGCTAAAATGTGGCTTTAAGCGTACAAAACAAGCACGAAGCATGTGGAAGAATACTGCATATAAAGAGAAGTTACCAATGAAATGTTTTGTAGTTGCAGGCAGGAAAGTGGATATGGCACTTTGCAAAATCAAGTAGTTTTCTGTGGTCATCATTATATTAATCGTATTTTGACGTGGGATTATCTCTTGAGCTTCACAAGGATATTCTAATCTAAATTAAAGCTTTTGTGCTAATTCGTGAGATGATGGAAGAAATTCCTTCTAATTGAGTTCTTGTAAAGTGAGCCCTAAAAGCGTTAAAGTGAATAAGGTTGCATGAATAGGCATTTACTTCTTCTGGGAGTCTATTGTGATAAATTTCTATAAGCAATGCCAAGGCGCCTTTTATTATGAAGGATTCACTATCTCCAAGAAAGGTGAGTTTACCATTTTGCCATTCAGCAAATAGCCATGTTTTTGATTGACACTCTGGGATTATATGGGCATCAGTTTTGTAAATTTCAGGATAATCGGATAGAGTTTTTGCACATTCAATTAAATACGTATATTGGCTAATTGTATCTTCGAGGTCCGTTAAATCAGATATAATATCTAATTCAATTTGCTTCATGCTTAGAGACAATGAGCATTCCTCCTTTAATCAAAGAGTTTAATAATCATTTTAATATAGTCTACGGTTTGAGATAATTCTTCTTCTGTATTGTAGAAGGCGGGAGATATTCTTACGACTTGTGTGTGACCAAGAGCATGTAAATAAGGTTGGGCACAATGATATCCGCTTCGTACTGCCACGCCGTATTGGTCTAAAAATTTAGCCATATCATAAGCGGAACACTTATTGTTGAACGAAAATGAAAGAGCGCCCATTAAATGAGAAGATGAACCAATTAGGCAGATTTGAGGAATTGAACTAAGTGATTTTTGTAAATAGTTCATGAGTGAAGCTTCATGTTCAAACGCCCATGAAGCAAATGTGTTTCGATGGCGTATAGCAGCAGCAAGTCCGATTGCACCAGAGATATTGGGTGTACCGGGTTCAAATCGTTCCACAATTCGTTCGGCAAAGACTTTATGCGATTTTGTAGTCTTAATAACAGTTCCGCCTCCGAAACAAGTTGGGGTCAGTTTTTCTAAAAGCCCCTTTCGAACATAAAGAACGCCTATACCGGTAGGACTGCCAATTTTATGGCCTGAAAAACAGTATACATCACAGCCGACTTTTTTTAAATCAACATTCTCGTGGGCTATTCCTTGTGCGCCATCAATGATTGTAATTGCTGAAGTCTTTTCTCTTATCAGCTGAGATATAGACTCAATGGGATTTCTAATTCCAGAAACGTTTGAGGAATGACAAAAGGATACAATCTTTGTTTTATCAGATAGTAAAGTATCCAATAGATTAATATTGAGTTGTCCATTGGGTAGGACTGGAATGTATTTTATCTGACACCCACAAGCTTTTGTGATTTCTTGCCAAATAATGATATTTGAGTGATGCTCCATTTCTGTAATTAAAATTTCGTCTTGAGAAGTGAGTCCATATTCTTGTAGAACACGAGCTATGAGATTTATTGAGTGCGTAGTACCAGAAGTAAAGATAATGTCATCACTGGCGACATTTAAAAATTCACTTACAGTTTTTCTAGCCATTTCATACATATTTGTCGACATTTCGCTAAGGGCATAAATACCTCTGTGCACGTTGCTGTGATAGTCTGTATAATAATGGGTTATACTATCAAGCACTTCCTTTGATACTTGCTGTGTGGCAGCATTATCTAAATAGATAAGGCTCTTGCCGTGGACATGCTTTTTAAGAATAGGGTAGTGGTCCCTGATGTTATGAAGGCTCATGATGACCTGCTTTCTTGGAATAGACACATTCGATAAGCTGTGAAAGGGTGGTGATATTTACGGATTCTTGCGGGCTGATTTCTATGGAGAACTCTTTTTTTAGTGTGAGTATAAACAGTATTTTTTTATTCATTGCTGAAGTAGCACCGCCACATTTGGAAGCGAACTCACTTGAATCAATTAAACCAGGTGGCAAAGATGAAGCTTTTTCGACACTTAATTGACATATTTCATAAAAATCGTCGGTGTTTATTTCAGCAGGTGCTAAAAGAAATTTGAAACATAGATATTCCGTAAATAGTTTTCCAAATTCATTTTTTCCAATATTGGGTGTGGATGAAAGCGTTTCCAAACAGGCTTTGGCATGAGTCTTATTTTTAAGGATCTTGTTTTTTATGTCTACTCGCATAATATTTGAGACTCCTATAAAACTTTTAAAAAAATTGCGTAATTCAATTTTCACAAATAATAAGGCACATCCTACACAAATGAATGTCAGTTGCAGAATATGCCTTATATTTACAGCTAAGCGATAACAACTTCCATGTTGAGTACTTTTCCTAGCATTTTTATATCTTCGACATGATCACCAAAAACCATAGGCATGTGGAGACCGAATTCTGATTGTTTGTGAAAATAGTCATGCTTGTTTTCGACTTCGAAGTATAATCCTTCACTGCAACCAGTTGTATCAAATCCAAAACCACCAACGCAAGTGCCTCTTGCCACCATGATTTTGTCACAAGCTGGGTTAAAACGCATCAAAGTTATAGGTTCACCTTTATTTTTATTAAAGTCAATTCGCATAGTTGCTCCCCAACCACTATGTGTAAATGGACGAACTGCAAATTGAGTCGGGGACTTGTCAAATCCATGCATAAGACGGTTAGGAGTAGCGTGACCAGTGTAATATATATTAGGGTTATTATCCATTTCAGGGATGTAACCAATGCCAACAAAATCACTCTCAACTTTGCCATTATGGTATATACAAGGTTGTGTATTGCCTTGATAAGGCGCTTTTCCACTTATGTTTGCCATGACTGTCATTGACAGGGCTCCGATTAAATCGAATTCACAAGCAGAAGGAATACCTTGTTCATTGAGAAGTGAATGTGTAAAACAATATGTGAATTGTTCTTGATTCATTCTCCGTGTAGCACACGCTTCAGGGCATGGGGCTGTAAATGCATTACATTGAAAATGAGACATGAGTTTTTTTGAGAGAATGGTTGCTTTTACAGAGTTTAATATGAATTTTCTATCTATAGTGACATCATCTGCATCTTTAATTATGTCATCAACAATGGAATTGATTTCAGCCATATCATCATCATTCAAGTTGTATACTTTTCTACCTGGAAGCGTATGATTCTCTCCATGACCATTAACGTTGAGCATGTCGAGGTATTCATGAACACTAAAATAGTTGAACGATACGCCTAAGCGCTTTGTAGCTGTATCGTTTGACAGGAGTGCATCTTGAGAACCTACAGAATACTGCGAATTGTTGCGGGTAACAGCAAGAACCTTAGTTTGAGCTAAAGCTTTTCTTGTTCGTAGGGCTTTCAAAAGATAAATTGTGTCTGGAATATCGAGAACTGCATAAGACTCATATCCCCTGGATGAAAGGGTTGCATGTGAAATGGTGGAAGCAAACATCCCCATACAGGCAACGGGCTTTTTATATCTCATAGCAAATTCCTTAACAAATCCTTCACATCGCATACCCGTAAAAAGATATAAATCTATATCCGCCATGGAATCCTCAAGCTTTTTATACTCGGATTCTTCTGCAAAGAACTCATCGCTAATTTTCACAAAGGTAGGCTCAAGAATATTAATTCCTGGAACCGATGCAAGAGCTTGACCAACACCTGTACTCCAATTTTTGAATATTTCTGGTTGATGCATTTCGTCAAATTCCTTTGTAAGAGTCTCCCATGGACCAAAACGACAAGGGCCCTCGTAAGCATACTCGTGGATCAATCCTACAAATACCATTCTTACATTAAGTTTGACGTCAATACTTCTGTTAATTAATGATGGCATAAACATTCTCCCTTCTATAATATATATGAAAATTGCATAATTTCTGAAAAAAACTTTTTTGCTTAAAATATTGGTTTCCATTTTATATTTATGGAAAATGAAAATATAGTGGTGAAAGAACTCATATTCAGAGATGCAACTTCCTCATATATAGTATCTTATAATAAAAAACGTAGCTTTTAAAATTCTATATACGTATGCCTTATACAATTGTTGAATGATAAAACTGGTTTATAAGGATTTGAAAACTATGATATAATTAGAGGATGTATGCGTGTGATATGAATTATATGACGAATATCATGAGGGGTTTCAATGAAAAGAGAGCAAGTAAAAATGTTTATTTCTGTAGCCAAGCATAAAAGTTTTACCAAAGCTGCAGAAGACTTTTATACAACTCAACCAACTGTAAGTAGGCAAATAAGTGCGCTTGAATGTGAATGGGGATTAAAATTGTTTTATCGAAATAAAAATGATGTTCATCTGACTGTTGAAGGCGAATACATGCTAAAAAAATGCATTGAGATGGATTCGATCCTCATTAATGCAGTTGAACATGCAAAGGGCTTGTCTAAGCTGAAGGTGGGTAAGGTTTCTATTGGGATTCTTGGTAATGTTGACGTGAGTCATATTTTGTTGGATACAATTGATGAGCTAGAAAGAGAATATCCTAATATAAAGGTAATCATAGAGACAAGATCTTTTTCAGAATTGAGAGAGAGGCTGCACTATGGTGATCTTGATATTATCATAACGATGGACTTTGAGGTTCCTAGCATTTCAAAGATTAGTTATGAGATAGTTGCACTTTTAGAGACGGTGTTTCTTATTTCAAATCGACATTCGTTAATTGAAAAAAGTGAACTGAAAATAGAGGATTTTGATAATCAGGTGTTTGTTATACCTTGTTCTGCAGCATCTCCAGGAAGATCTAAAGCATTAGTTCGAATTTGTAATGGATTAGGAATTCGCTGTAAGGAGATCATCCCTGTTTCTAATCTGGAGACTGTTTTATTTTATGTGAAAGCTGGAAGAGGCGTGGGTGTATTGGATAGCAGTATTAAGAGCATACACAATGGTGAATTTAAGTATTTGGTCTTACCTCAAGATATTTGTCCCTTAAGTATGGTTAGAATTTGGAAAAGAGACAATGAAAATTCTGTTTTGCCAATAGTATTAAATGCTTTTGAAAAACATAGCAAAATTCCTTGGATTCGTGTATAGTTCCTTGCTGTTTCTCTCGATGGCTTGTGCGATGTAAATTTTAAGGTCTGTAAAGTAGAAAGCAAACCTTAACACAGTCATTGTTTGATAAAAAGTGTTCTAGTAGAAAA
>NZ_JBVBZF010000055.1:0-15093 GCF_057447755.1 Fusibacter sp.
CCATGAGTTCTTCAACAATCCAAAAGTTTTCGCGCTTTAGTCCTCTGATGTAATCATGTGTCATGGCGATGTTAGCTGGCGACAGTGGTTGTTCAAGTCCACCCCATACAGGATAATTGTCGTAAGCCACAACATCCAGATTTGACGCTAAAATATTTTGGTCATAGGCACGGTCAAAGAAGCCCCCAAACAGGTTATGAATAACTTTTTGATGAGGCTGTTTATACTCATTTACAATATCAATTTGCATCTTTGCATAATCATTGATACTTTTAGACCTAAACCTAGCCCAGTCAAGTTGCAATGTTGGATTATGTGTTGTAATTGTTTTTACAGGCATTGGAATTTCAGAAAATTCATTGTAGGTTTGGCCCCAAAAAATCGTGCCATAAGTTTTATTCAAGACCTCAATCGAATCATATTTGTCACTTAAATAGGCCTGAAATCCTTCGTGACAAATATTGCAGTAACACTGGTCACTGCCCTCATGCCCAAGCTCATTGTCAATCTGCCAAGCCACAATTGCAGGTTCGTTTTCATAGTGCTTTAAGAGCGCTGTGGCAATTTCTCTTGATTTTCGTTTATAGTCTTCTGAATTATAGCAGTATTGTCTCCGACCACCAAAAACACGCTTCTGGCCATTCTCGTCAACAGAAAGAATTTCTGGGTATTTTTTTGCAAGCCATGCTGGAAATGTCGCAGTTGGTGTTCCGAAAATAATGTTGAGACCATAGGATTTAATTTTTTCAATCACATGATCAAAATATTCAAAGTCATATTGGCCTTCACTTCGCTCCATCATATGCCATGCAAATTCACCAATTCTCACTGTGTTGGCACCTAATTCAACGATGCGCTTAAGATCATGATCGAGCATTGAGTGATCCCAGTGTTCAGGATAGTAGTCTACACCTAAATACATCATGCTATTCCGTCCTTCTCTAAATAGATTAACAGCAGAGAAAAGGGGAATTCTCTGCTGTTTAAATGTTAACAATTAGTCATTAGTTTTAAATTCAGTAATACGCTTCCATTAATCGAAAAATGTCCAAAAGACTATTTTCTCTTAATATATTTTCTATTATCAATTGCTACTGCAATAACAATGATAAGACCTTTTATAATAAACTGAAGGTATGGGTTTACACTGATAAATGATAATCCGTATGCGATAACTTGGAAGATTAAAACACCTGTTACGATACCAGCAATACTACCGATACCACCTGAGAATGATAAACCACCCACGATACAAGCCGAAATTGCATCAAGCTCGTAACCATTACCAGTATTATTAGTTGCCGATCCAATACGTGCGGCTTCAAGAGAACCACCTAATCCGTATAAGAGACCTGCTAACAAGTAAACCATCATGATGATCTTTGCAACGTCAACACCTGATACAGCTGCTGCTTCAGCATTACCACCAATCGCAAATACATTTTTACCAAACTTGGTCTTATTCCAAATCACCCACATAATTGCGATTGCAACCATTGCATATAAGACTAAATAAGGAATAATGAAAGTTCCAATTTTGAAATAACCTTGTGCTAAGTTTGCAAACCTTGGATCAAGTCCACCAATTGGCTGTGCACCGTATGGCGGTCTATCATAGTAGATTGAGTTAACGCCGTAAACGATAACCATCATACCCAAAGTTGCAATAAATGGGTCTACTTTAAACTTAGCAACTACAAAACCGTTTAGGAAACTGAAGAAACCAGTAATTATCATTACGAGTAAAATCGGTACGATAATCGGTAAAATCGGTAAATCCGGGTACATTCTATAAGCGTACTCTGGTGCTTGAAGTAAGGATGCAGAAATTACAGCTGCAAGACCTACTTGACGACCAAGAGAAAGGTCAGTTCCTTTAGCAACGATAATTGTACCAACACCTAGTGCAAAGATTACCCTTGTAGATGCTTGTGCTAATATGTTCGTAAAGTTCTTAAGTGATATAAATCTCGGTTCTATGATGACAATTGCAGCCATTAAAACAAAAAGTACAATGTAGATGGCATTATTCATCATAAAGTTGAGAATGTCTTTTCTATTAAGCTTCTGTGACATATGGTCTCATCTCCCTATTATAAATATTTAGCAGACAATCTCAAGATTTCCTCTTGGTTTGTCTTATCCGTCTCAACAATTCCTGCTAACCTGCCGTTACTCATTACAAGAATTCTGTCTGTTATCCCTAAAAGTTCTGGCATTTCTGAGGATACCATGATAACTGCTTTATCTTTTGATGCAAGATCAATCATTAATTGATAAATATCAAACTTAGCACCAACGTCAATTCCTCTTGTTGGTTCATCCATTAAAAGTACTTCTGGTTCAGTAAGCAGCCATCTACCAATGATAACCTTTTGCTGATTACCACCTGAAAGTGACAATATTCTCGTCTTTTGAGATGGTGTTTTAACACTCATACTATCAACGACCCAAGTTGTATCTTCTACAATCTTGTTATCATCAAGCATGCCATTGCTCTTAACATACTTGTCAATATTGGCAATAATAGAATTGAAAGAAATGTTTTGATTTGGGAAAATTCCAGTTGCTCTTCTCTCTTCAGTTACGAGCGCTAAACCGCTTTTAATGGCTTCTTTCGGATTTTTAAATTTAACAGGTTTACCATGAAGCTCCATAGTACCTTCAGAAACTTGTCTTTCAGCAAATATTGCTTCTACCAAATCTGTTCTTTTAGCACCAACTAGACCTGCAACACCAAGAATTTCACCTTTTCTAAGTTCAAAGCTCACATCCTTGATTGAAGGCTGGTAGGTTGCAGTTAAATTCTCAACCTTTAAAATAACCTCGCCTGGTTTGTTAGTCTTTGGTGGGAAACGATGTGTTAAATCACGACCAACCATTAAGTTAATGATTTGATCTGTGGTAATATCTTTTACAAATTGAGTATCAATCCATTTACCATCACGCATTATGGTAACTTCATCACAAATCTGCTCAATTTCAACCATTTTATGTGAGATATAAATGACAGATACGCCTCTGTCTCTTAAGGATGTTATGATTCTAAATAAATGGTTAACTTCATTTTCAGTTAGGGATGATGTTGGTTCATCCATTACGATAATTTTTGAGTTGTATGAAACCGCTTTGGCGATTTCAACCATTTGGCTTTCAGAAACTGGCAAGGTACCGATTTTTTGTCTTGGATCAAGATTGATATCAAGCTCTTTGAAGATCTTTAAAGTGTCTTCATACATCTTTTCCTCATCAACAAATAAACCTTTCATCGGAAAACGACCTAACCAAATGTTATCCATAATTCTTGTCGTTCTAACTTGGTTCAACTCTTGATGCACCATTGAAACGCCGTTATCAAGTGCATGTCTTGATGAAGTAAAGTTTACTGGCTTGCCTTCAAAAAGGATTTGTCCCTCATCCATATGATATATTCCGAACAAGCATTTCATCAAAGTTGATTTTCCTGCACCATTTTCGCCCATTAGTGCATGAACACTGCCTTTTCTTACTCTTAATTTGACACCGTCCAAAGCTTTAACACCAGGAAATTCCTTTGATACATTCAGCATTTCAAGCAAAAAACTGTCTTTTTGTGTTGTATCATTATTCAAGGACTTTGCCTCCTTTCGATATTTCTATATAGAATACCCAAAATGAGTCTTAGGTAAATTATTCTTTTTTACTATTTATGATTATAAATATGATTTTTATAAATCCTAGATGATAATTTCAGATAAATGATTGTATGATTTCAACGCAACATTTGAGTCATATCTCTATGTCTCAAAGCAATTTTCACTGACGCCATTTGATAATAATAAATCCCAATCACAGCTTTCAGCTAAAATTTGTCGGCCATTATAAAATATAAAATAGTTTTCTCAAAAAATTCGAGATGCATGTCTGCATCTCGAATAATCACTAGTACAGTAAGTTCTTATTTGTAAGCTTCTTCAGCAAACGCGATATTATCGATTGTAACAGCTACGTAAGGAACACGAACTGCTTTGTTTTCATCAAATTTCCAAGTAGTGCCGTCTAATGGATCTTTACCCATAGCAACGTTGTAAGCTAATTCGAAAGAAGCTTTACCTTGGTTTTTAGCATCGTTTAATACAGTACCTGCCATTTTGCCAGCTTTGATTTGCTCTAAAGCATCAGGAATAGCATCTACGCCGAATACAGGCATATATTTACCATTATCAAAGTAACCATTAGCATTTAATGATTGGATTGCACCAAGTGCCATACCATCATTGTTTGTGATAACGAGTTCGATAGCGTCGCCATGTTTAGCAATCCAACCATCCATTAACTCTTTACCTTTTACAGAATCCCACATACCTGTTTGAAGTTCTAACTCTTCAACTTTAAGGCCTTTTTCAACCATAACGTCTACAGCGTATTTTGTTCTAGCTTCAGCATCTGGATGTCCAGGTTCGCCTTTTAAAAGAACGTATTGAACGATTCCATCGCCATTTCTATCCCACTCTGGGTTATCTTGCCACATTTGTGCCATCATTTCGCCTTGGATAACGCCAGCTTCTGCAGATGCAGTACCAACGTACCATGCTTTATCATAGCTCGCTAATACAGAAGCTTCTGGCTCTTTGTTGAAGAATACAACTGGAAGATCAGCAGCTTGTGCTTTAGTGATGATTGAAGCAGCAGCTTGAGGGTCAACTAAGTTGATTGCTAAAGATTTAGCACCTTTAGAGATCATAGTATCAACTTGGTCATTTTGAGTTGCTTGTGAGTTTTGAGAGTCGTTCATGATAAGTTCTGCAGAATCACCAGCACTTGTCTCGATAGCTCTTCTTACGAATGACATAAAGTTATCATCGTATTTGTAGATTGTAACGCCGATTACTGGTTTTTCTACTGTTGCTGCTGGTGCAGTTGACTCAGCAGGTGCTGCAGCTGCTTCTGTTTCAGCTGGTTTGCTTCCACATGCAGTAAGTGATAATACCATCACCATGATTAATAAGATCGCAGTTAATTTTTTCACGTTTAATCATCTCCCCAAATTAGTTTTTGTGTTGGTTACATTTTCATTTTAGTAAAAATTTACGGAATCGTCAAGAATAATTTACTTATAATTTACAACAACTTTCTCTAACACGTAATTCTGTTGGGATGACCACTTTCTTAGCAATGGTCCTCTTTTTCAAAATTCTTTCGAGCAAAAGCTCAACCGCTGTTTCGCCCATAAATTCCTTATGGACTCTTACAGACGTCAGAGGTGGTACGGTAAATTTAGAAGTAGGTATATCGTTGAAACCAATGACGCTAATGTCTTCAGGCACTTTAAGACCCATTTCATGAACAGCTCTTAAGACGCCAATTGCCATCGAATCACTTGCTATTAAAAAGGCTGTTGGAACATGGTCTGACTTTTTAATGGCCTCTTTCATCAGCTCATACCCAGACTCTGCTAGAAATGCACCGATGTAAATCTGTGTTTCATCCAATAAATCAAGACGTTTCATGTAATCTCTGAATACGGTTTCACGACGCTCTCCCAGGGCAATTCTTTCATGCCCTATATACTCTCGACCGCCTATGTACCCGATTTTTCTATGACCATTCCCCCAAAGATAATCCAATGCACCGATGACTGCTTTTTCAAAGTCAATGACCACACTGTCAAAACGCTCTTCAAAAGGAGAAGAATCAACAAACACAATATTCTGAGAAATATCCGTAATTTTCTTAATTTGAGATTCGGTAAACTTACCTATTGCAATGAAACCATCAATGCCTTCAAGACTTTGAAAATCATACTCATCTGGTCTAAAAATCTTCAAGATTTCTATGTTGCTCTCGTAACACATTTTTTCAATGCCCAAACGAATCGACATATAATATGGATCGTCAAGCTCTTGACTCATGGTGTACCAGTGCACCAAACCGATTTTTAATTTTTTCTGAGTCTTTCTGATATTTCGCTTTCTAGGCGGCATATAGTCCAATGATTCTGCTATTTCGAATATCAATTGCCTTTTTTCATCAGATACCGATAAAGTATTATCATAGTTCAATACCCTTGACACCGTAGCTGATGAAACACCTGCCTTTTCTGCTATATCTTTGATGGTTGCCATGTTACTACCCCTTTCCATTTATCAACAAACAAATATTGTTTAGTAAACATTTACTTAATAAAAGAATACACCTTAATCATTTATTTAGCAAGTTCCACTACTATTTTACCTTTTTAACACCAAAAAGTCATAATATTTATATTTGTTTTTTTGTGGAAATGGATCATTCAATATTTAAGTTTCAAACTCAAATCATTAGTTCTCATAGAAATTTTACATAAAGTTTACATTAAAGTCACTTCAATAATTTAATCATTTTTCATGAAAAACAATCTATTTTGATTTTTTTTGTGTATACATAAAAAAACATGGACAAATTTAATCTTAAATTTGTCCATGTTTCATGTGTTTTCTTGGTGTTTTGATTTAAAGTGCTCTTATTCAGTCTCTCTTTTTACGTTAATGTAAACATCTGATTCCTGATGAAAACCACTTTGTATTATAATCTTATCAATATTCACAGCATCCACAACGATGGTATCTAATTTTAAATAAGGGATAACACCACTTCCGTTGTCAATGTCATCATTTGCAATGACCTTTTCCCCTTTTGCCATGTTTATTGCTATTTTAGCACAGGTTTCAGCTAAGTCATTTATAGGCTTATAAACAGTCGCCAGCTGTGTTTTTTCAACGATACGTTGACACGCTGACAACTCCGCATCCTGCGAAACCACCATCACTTCACCAGCCAGTTGCCATTTTGCAAGCGTTTCAATTGCACCAGTGGCAAGCACATCATTTGCAGCAATAATGCCGTCGATATGCTCTCCGTTTTTAAGGTGCTTCTCAATTACTTCCTTGGCATAGCTCTCACGCCATTCCAAGGCCCATATTTCATCAACGATATCAATCTTGCCATTATCTATGAAGGGCTGCAGGGTATCATAAAACCCCTTATTCAACAAGGTTGAGTTATTATCTTTAGGATCACCATTGATAATGAGCACATTGAAGGGTTTCTTTTGGGCAATGGTTTCTTTGCGTTGCTCGTAGTATACTGAGTCCAGTTCAGATATAAGTCTTGCAGAAATCCCCTTTCCGATACCTACATTATCAAAAGAAATATACAAGTCAACAGGTGTCCCTATAACCAATCGGTCATAGGAAATCACTTTAATGCCATTGCGCCTTGCCTCGCTTAAAACATCCTCAAGTGCAGTGGCATCTTTAGGCACAACCACAATCACATCCATACGCTCTGCTATAAGGTGTTGAATTTGCTGTTTCTGTTTTTCAACACTTTCATTTGCAATTTGAACATCTACAGTTGCACCGAGTTCAGTGGCTTTTGCGACCAAAACCTCCACTTCCCTTTGCCACCTTTCAACAACAAATGAATCAAATGCCAAACCAATCTTGATCTGCATGTCCTTTTCTTCCTTAACATCCTTTACCTGTTGACAAGCCACTGCAGTGACCAAAACGGCAACCGCTAGTAAAAGTAATATAAATGATTTTAAAATAACACTCATCTTATTCGTTTTCATTATTTAATCATCCTTTGATAGTCTTTTGGGGTTATGCCTTCATACTTCTTAAAGGTTCTGATGAAATAGCTGGTGTCATTGTATCCAATATAAAAACCAATTTCCTTAATGGACTTCTTACCTTCCTTAAGCATCTTCTTGGCCTCTTCAATCCTTAGCTCATTTAAGTATTCCTTAAAGGTGCTGCCCGTATCATCCTTAAAAATTTTAGAAAGATATTGTGGTGTCACATTGATTTGTTGCGCAAGGCCTTCAAGCGTAATTTCCGAATGATAATCTTGTTGCATAATTTCCATAGCAGCGATGGTCAAATCGTTGTACTCACCATTTCGTGATTTAGAATATATATCAAACAAGTCTTCGACAACGCGTTCAAAATGTTGAATTTTACCTGCGACCGGCTTATCGACAAACTCTGATATATAGGTCTTATCAGGGTCTCTTTGTACGTTTGCACGTTTACAGATATCAAAGATCAAAATCATGGTTTCCAGAAGATTGGCTTCTGCATAGCGTGATAACTCTGGTTGTTTCATTAAGTCGAGCATCTCAAACTCATATTGCCTTAAGGATTGCTTAAACCGCTTTTGTTTGGTTAAGAAGTCATCAATAAGCGACTGGGTCAGTTCGTTGAAATCATCCACAGAAAAATGAGTTGCCTTCTGGTCTTCAACAAAAGCAATTTGCTGGTCTGATTGTCTAAGTACTAATATGGCTTCTTCATAGGATTCATATATGCGATCGATTTCCTTAATCTCTCCAAGACCAATCCTTGCACGTAGGCCAAATCGGTCTGTAATGTTCTGCACAAAACTGGACCAAAAATATCGGTCATTCAGGTCTTCACCTTTTTTATCTTCTAAATAGATGAATATACGATTTAGAAATGGATTACTGATCAATGACGGCATCTGAAACTTAAGAGAGGTCTTCAAATAATCACAGCAGTCATTTATCTTCTGATTGTAAAAATTAAGCTCATCCATATTTGCCTTTGAGGGTAAGTTAGCGAACTCTATGGTGACCATTCGTCCTTTTTCCAAAGTGATCTCCAAAATCTCTCTATAATGTGCTATGTGCCTAATAAAATTTCGATTTAACAATATAGAGTTAAAAAAGTTACTCTCCACCAAACTCACAGACTGATAGTACCGTTCTATGTGGTCTAACTCCTTATGTCGTTTTTCTTCCTCTGAATCTATCTTTAAAAGCGTTTGACCAATAACCTCAATCATTTTTGTTTTCGTTAGGGGTTTCAGAATGTAATCCTCAACATTATATTTCACAGCATCTTTAGCAAACTCAAACTGATCATATGCCGAAACAATAATGATTTTAACCTGATTGTCTACCTTCCTAATGCGTTCAATAAACTCTAGGCCATTCATACCTGGCATTCTGATGTCCGTCATAATAATGTGAGGTCTAAAATGCTCAACCTTAATGAGGCCTTCACGTGCATTCTTGGCGGTTTCGATTACAATATCATCATAATGTGTCTTAAGCACTTGACTTACAGATTCAAGTACGATCATTTCATCATCTACTATTAAAAGTCTTGTCATTTAACACCTCTATCTACTGCAATTGGAATATGCAAGATTACTTCTGTTCCCTTAATACCGTCACTCTTTAATGATAAGACATCCACTTTACCATAAAAATGCTTGAGTCTATCATAGACATTTTCAAGTCCTAAACCTGTTGTATGTCCCCCCTGGTCCTTATCTTGATCTTCTTTTTTGAAATCATAGTTGTTGAGCTTTTCCAATTTCTCCTTCGAAATACCATTGCCATTGTCCTGAATCGAAACCATGATTTCATGTGGCAGTTTCTTAATAACGATGGTGATAACGCCCTTGTCCATCTTGTCTCGAAAGCCATGTATCATCGCATTTTCAACGATAGGTTGTAGTATCATCGGCGGCATTTCAACGGTCATGGTGTTACTTTCAGCGTCCAAATGCATTTCAAGTTGTTCACCAAATCTTATTTTCATCAATTCATAGTAGTTTCTTACATTTTTAAGTTCTTCACTTAACTTTACCCTATTATCTAAGCTCTGAATATTGTATCTAAAGAGCTGTGAAAGATGGTCTAGGAAAAAAACAGTTCGATCTGCATTCTCAATTATTGCAAGCTGCATGCCGGCATTTAAGGTATTAAACAGGAAATGAGGGTTTATTTGTGCCTGTAAAGCCAATAGCTCAGCCTGATTTAAGAGATTTTGCATTTTGAGTTTTTCCGTTTCAGATACCCTAAGCTTGTTCTCCGTGTCTACTTTCCCTTCAAGTTCCAAAATATACTCATTTATGTGGTCTGCCATTTCTTGAAAGGCCTTTTTTAGCACCTCAGCTTCTTTAAAATACATCCCATCGATCTTTTCGATATTGTACTGGCCCTTGGTAATTGCTTCCGCTCTGACACTAAGCGCTTCAATAGGCTTTGTGACATTGGTGGAAAAGCTCAAAACAAATAGGATACTGAGTATGATCAATAGCAAAATGATCCCCATAAAGTTCACACGAATCCCTTTAAAGTTCTCAGTCATTTCCAGATAATTTTCAAGATTTGACTTAAAGTCATGAATCTCAAGTTGTTCAACTTTTTGGTGGATGACTTGACTATAAATTAGAATTTCAGAATACCTTTCCAGGTATTTCTCAGTATTTCTCGCCCGTTTGAAGTCAATAGCCTTTTCTGATTCCTCTAAATATTTATCTAAAAGTAAGTGAATATTATTGAGTTGCAGTAAGGTTGAATTTGTAGAATTCCCATAATTTAGCGTTTCACTGTACCGCTTTATGCTGTCATGATAGTCCAAGTAATTTACAAAACTATCTGAACTCTTTGTGCTCAAATAAGTTTCCAAGTTGACCTCAAATTGCTGTAAGTCCACCAAGAGTTCATTGAGTATAATACTGGTCGTAAACATCTGATTGATCTCAGCATTAATGGTTGACGTAATTAGAAAAGTATATGCAAAGGCAAGTACAAAACATAGCAGCAAGACCAATGTAAATGTAAAAACCTTTTTCTTTAATGTGTTTTCTAGAAAAATTCGCCTAATTCTTTTCATGATTACCTCAGTTGGATTCATCTACAATTTTATCTTTTGTAATAATTTCAATCGGAATGTTGATATAACTTGAAACGCTTTCGCCATTTAGAATTTTAATCAAATTGTTCATTGATAATATGCCAAGTTCTTGATAATCCTCTACAACACTGGCATAAATTAATTCTTTCTGAATGGCATCAATTAATTCTGGTGGGTCCCCGCTGGCAACGACATTAATGTCACCAACTAAGTTTCGGTCAACCAAAACACGGGTCACTCGAATGGCGTCCATAGGATCGGTACAAATGACCGTATTAATAGAGGGGCGCTCTCTGAGCAATTCATCGATGATAATTTCAGCTCTGGAACTTCTCGAGTACTTTATGCTTGTGAGTTTGAACAAAGCCAAGTCCTGAAACGTTTCATATATGCCATTGAGAAAATTATTTGTTGATAATAGTTGGTCTGGCTCGTATTCACTGCCTAATATAACAGATACATTTCCCGTATTACCTGTCGCTTCAATCGCGAGTTGCGCCGCACGCTTACCAAGATTGTATTTGTTAGTACCGATATAGACATCTCTATTTGTCTCTGGTGCATCATTTCCTGCTGCAATAACTTTAATATCATTTTCTTGTAGGGTATTGATAAAAACACCTGCTTGGACATTGTTTTCAAGGTTAATAATTACCCCGTCTATCTTTGTGGCGATGATGATCTTAGAAAGTGATTCTAATTCAAAGGTCTCTAGATTATATAACTCGTAGACACAATCATTTGAAGCAGCACTTTCATCTATTCCCCTTAGGAAACGCTCCGCAGAATAACTATTGATATGATCTGATATTACTGCCACGTGAAAAGTTTTAATTTCATTTGTTGACGTTTTATTGTTTTTTGAATATCTTACCTGGTTGTAAGTCACTATACTGAGTGCTATCAGGAGTAGAATAATCGTAAATTCAAAAAATTGTATTTTATATTTCATATCATGCCTCTTTAAAAGTATTAATTTAATTATAGTCTATGCCCGTCTAAAAGAAAAGACATGTACATTGCAACTTGCAATTATTGGATTTATACTTATATTAAGAGTATATATCACTATTGTACATATCATTATTTAAAATCCTAAAGGAGGGGTTATGTCAATCGATAAGTTGAAAGAACTGCTAAAACAAAGCCATAACAGCGTTCTCTTTGGCGGTGCTGGCACTTCCACTGAGAGCAATATTCCTGATTTCAGGTCGGAGAATGGCTTGTATTCTCTTAAACTTCAAGATACAAGTCCTGAAGAAATATTAAGTCATGATTATTTCTACAGTCATCCAGATCGCTTTTATGATTTCTTAAAAAACTACTTGTTGCTGCCAGGCATCAAGCCTCATAAGGGACACTATGCAACAGTTGACTTGGAAAAAGAGGGTTTGAACACCATCATTACCCAAAACATCGATGGACTACATCAAGCTGCCGGTTCTAAAAATGTTATTGAACTCCACGGTTCACTTCAAAGACATATCTGTACAAAATGTCAGACCCTATACGATATGGACTGGATTATAGAAAATCAAAACAAAGTAATTCGATGCCCTCTTTGCAATGGGCTTGTCAAACCTGATGTGGTTTTGTATGGCGAACCACTTGATCAAGACGTCATGGCAAGGGCTGTAAAAGCAATTCAATCTGCAGATCTACTAATTGTTGTTGGAACTTCTCTTGTGGTCTATCCAGCGGCAAGTTTTTTGAGATATTTTAAGGGAAACAATCTCGTTCTGATCAACAAAACACAAACCCCATATGATAGCAATGCCAACCTCGTGATACGAGAAAGCTATGGTGAGGTTTTCTCCCAGCTGGTTTAAACCAGTTTGAGTTCACATTTTACTTTTAATATAACAAAAAAATCTAGAAGGGCTTAAGTCGCAGTTAAGCCGCATCTAGATTTTATTTGCTTATAATCGAGAGGGTTATAAGCTTTATTATAATAACACTTTTTAATTCACTTTTCAATTTCTAAAAAGGTCCCACTCAGACATTCCATTAATCTGGCGTGGCCTTTTTCATGTCTTATCCAATATTGGCCTTATTGTCTCATGATTTTTTCAAGTTGCTTGAGTATTTGCTGCTTGTCCGAACCATCATGAGGAAAAGTCACAAAGTTATTGACCAATACAAACCCTCTTAAACTGACGTTGTTTTCCTTAATCTCCTGAAAAACACTTTGCAGTTTATTTTCCACAATAACAGTCTGTTGATGTCCACAGAATGGGAAAAAACTCACAAAGGCATGCACACCAAACTGAAACATGACATCTGTTTCCCAATACTTCGTT
The DNA here is from genome assembly GCF_057447755.1 of Fusibacter sp. Lineage (NCBI taxonomy): Bacteria > Bacillati > Bacillota > Clostridia > Eubacteriales > Fusibacteraceae > Fusibacter > Fusibacter sp. The sequence goes on from NZ_JBVBZF010000055.1 coordinate 12,995, forward strand.
TTAAATTTCTGAATAATTTGAGAGCCATCGTCATAATTTAGCTTTTCATCGGAAATTGAATGATCCACTGGTTGTATCGAACTTAAACAAATGCTCACTTCATAACTTCCCTTTTGAGCCTTTCTAATCTCACTGGTTAAAAACGAGTGCATATCCATGACAATCTGCTCTGGTTGTTCAGATTTTGTAATCTTCTCACGTGGTGTTTGAATGCTTTTCATTATTCGCTCCAAAAGCACATCATCATCACTGGATTTAAGAATATAATCCTTAGCGCCTAGCCTAAGACCACTGGCCAAGTTTCCCCGCGTAACCGTACTGGTATAAATAATCAAAGGTGTAAATGGATGCTGTTCTAAATATCTTTCGAACCATTTTATCACAGAGTCATTATCAAAATTTAAATCAGCCAAGATTAGGTCAAAATCACTTTTAACTTCATTAATTGCATGATTTAACTGAACGACTGAGCCCGCCTCAAAAGTTTCTACTTGAAAATGCTTTACGATATTCTTAACTTTAGATCGGATATATTGTGCTTCATCATACAATAACATCTGGTACATATTACACCTCACAAATATTATGTCTTTCATTATTTATATCCGATTTCTTCAGTAATAAACGCTTCTTTTAAGGTCAGAGTCCCATTTTCTCTGGAAAACCAAATCTGAGATTCAAGGATTGGATCACTGCACCAGAGGCACCTTTTCCGAGATTATCTAGACGTACAGCAATTTGGAAATTCTCATCCGTGCCATTGATGAAAACTTCAAATCTATTAGATTCAGATGTTTCACCATGTAAATATTTATCAGAAGAATTGGGTGCGTGTATTTTGGCGAAAACAGACTCACTGTAATGACCCTTATACAAGTCATACAATTTTTTCAAACTCACTGAATCTTTAAAATTTGATTTATGAAAAGGAATACTCAATAAAATACCTCTAGGATAGTTGCAAACTATGGGTAAAAAGGTTGGTGTTAATGTCAAATCGCCAAATTTCATAATTTCGGGAATATGTTTATGCATTTGTCCCAAAGCATAGTGCTGTGCTGCAATTGGTTTTTTTGTATTTTTATACATTTTAATCATTTCTTTTCCACCGCCGGAGTAACCTGTATGGGAAATCAAGTTAAGGGATGTTTCTTTTTTCAATAATTCATTTTGCTGAAGTGGGAGCAATCCAAGCAAGGCAGCTGTTGCATGACAGCCTGGATTTGCAATTCTATTTGAATGAGAAATCTTCTTCTTCTGGTCTATGCTGAGTTCAGGCAGCCCATAAGTCCAAGCTTCATTGGTTCGATGGGCCGTACTGGTATCCACCACAACCACCTTCTGACTTTCAAGCAATGTCAAGGCTTCGACGCTCGCATCTTCCGGTAGACACAATACCACTGCATCAGATGCATTCATTAAGGTCTTTCGTTTATGCACATCATGTCGTTCATCATAGGCTATTTCCACCAACACAAATGAAGGATGCTTCTCAATATATCGCTTGATTTCAAGCCCTGTTGTTCCGTGTTGTCCGTCCACAAAAATATTTTTCACTCAATCACCTTCTCTTTTCATTTACCAATATAAAAAAACAGTATTATTATGCATTTCTTTACATAATAATACCGCGGGTCTCTTTAGATGTCAAGGCTCATTTGCGTGACATATGATTTAAGAATTACCATTGTTTCGGGTTTTAAAAATAAGCTTTGTAGCTTAAGGGCTTCCTTTTTAATTTTTTTCAGTTGCCTTAGTGTAAAGGGAGAAAACTGCGTCAATTTGCTGAAGAAGTCCTTTGACATATAAGCCCTGTAATTTAAACTCGAAAGGGAAATCATCATCAAAATACAATTGTGATATAGGGCATGCCACTTGGAATCCGGCATTCGACTAATCATACGATCATTAAAAGCTAGGGTCTTTGAAATCATAGTATCCAGCATAAATCGATTCATTAGCTGGCTATAGATTGTCTGATGGTTATTTTTCTGGTCTTCAACCATGTCTTGCAAATCATCGCATAATTGCAAGATTATGCCGTAATGCAGATAAAATAATATTTGATCATTTGAAAGTGTGCCACAAACAAGGTATGC
>NZ_JBVBZF010000056.1:0-14985 GCF_057447755.1 Fusibacter sp.
AAAGCCTTAACAAGTCTTGAATTTCATCCCAATGTCACTTTTTTAATTGGTGAGAATGGGAGTGGTAAATCAACAGTCCTTGAAGCCATCGCAGTGGCATATGGTTATAATCCTGAGGGTGGAACCAAGAATTTCAATTTTTCTACTACAGATTCCCATTCTGGATTACATGATCATTTGAGATTGGTAAAGGGTGTGTACAGTCCTAAAGACGGTTTTTTTCTCAGGGCTGAAAGCTTTTATAACGTAGCATCACATATTGATGAACTCGATAAAGAACCAGGCGGCCCGAGAATAATCGATTCTTATGGTGGTAAATCACTTCACAAGCTCTCTCATGGAGAATCTTTTTTGACACTGTTTTTAAATCGCTTAACAGGAAAGGGCCTATATATTTTAGATGAGCCTGAAGCAGCCTTATCACCTACGCGCCAGATGGCACTACTGTCAAGAATGCATGACTTGGTTAGAGAGGATTCCCAATTTATCATAGCAACACATTCTCCAATTTTAATGTCCTATCCTAATGCACAGATTTTCAGTGTAGATCAGGACTACAAAAAATTAAAATATGTTGAAACAGAGCATTATAATATCACAAAACAATTTTTAAATGATACAGATCGGATGTTAAAAATATTAATGTCATAGAACACTGTAATGGAGGTTTGAATGAAATCTAATGATAAAAATGAGCTGAACTTGAACAACTCACTAGAGTTTGAGACTAATCGAATATTGCTGAGACCCTTAACTAAAGATGATGTTGATCAGATTTATGAGATTAGACATTCAAATTTTTCAACAGATATGATAGACCTGTCTTCAAATTTTTCACAAGTTGACGCTCAGCAATTTGTTAATCAGGTGATTAAAGGGCAGAAAAACGGTGATGGATTCTTCTGGTGCATTGTCCTTAAATCATCAAGTAAGGTTATAGGGACTGTATCACTTTGGAATTTGAATAAAAGGGATAACAAAGCAGAGCTTGCATATGAAATTGGAAAAAATTATCAAAAAAAGGCATTTGCCCATGAAGCCTGCAAATTGGTTCTGAGCTTTGCCTTTAAGGTGCTTGGACTCTCTATTGTGGAAGGGGTTACGGATGTAGACAACCATGCGTCTATTGGAGTACTTAATAAATTTGATTTTTCGTTGAGTACTGTAATATCAATGGACAAACAGGCTGTATATTATTTAAATCGGCAGAAATTTATACAGAATCACCCTTATCGAGCTCATGAGATTGGTATTGACACAGGCCATCTTAAAAAAGGACCTCTAAATAAAATCACAGATGTAAAAGGCGTTCGTGTTGGACACTTTACGATTAATGCGGGGGCAGTACAAACGGGTGTTACTGTGGTAATGCCATCTGCTGATAATGTCTTTGAAAATAAGCTACTGGCTGCTTCACATGTGATAAACGGATTTGGAAAAACAACTGGCCTGGTTCAAATAGAAGAACTAGGTACGATTGAATCACCAATTGCACTTACAAATACATTGGCTGTGGGCCGAATTCAAGATGCAATGATTGACTATATGGTTGCAAGGACCGAATATCCCATTAAATCCATTAATGCGCTTGTTGGTGAATGTAATGATAGTTATCTCAATGATATTACCCATAAAGCAATCCAACCAATTCATTTGATAAATGCCATTGAAATGGCATGTGAAGATTTTAATGAAGGTGCAGTTGGTGCTGGACGCGGCATGTCTTGTCACCACTTAAAGGGCGGAATAGGTTCGGCTTCGAGAGCTTTTGAAATTGAAGGTGAGACCTATACATTAGGTGTCATGGTCTTATCAAATCATGGTATACTTTCAGATCTAGTGATCAATCATAAGCAAATCGGAAAGCAAATACAAGCAAAACGTGATGCCAATGTTGAAGAAATGCACTTGGATAGGGGGTCCTGTATGATCATCATAGCAACTGATTTACCCGTCTCAGAAAGACAACTTAAGAGAATTTGTAAAAGGTCAGCAAACGGGCTAAGTAGACTGGGCTCTTTCATTGGCCATGGCAGTGGTGAAATTGCCATAGGTTTTTCAACCGCGAATAAGATTAATATTAGTGGCGATAAAAAAATAAATCAGTTTAACTTTATCGTTGAAAATCAAATTGATATTGCCTTTAGGGCTGTTACTGAGGCGACTGAGGAGGCTGTTATTAATTCGATGCTTACTGCTGAGTCTGTCGAAGGTGTTGAAGGTCACATACGCCAGAGCCTAAATGAGTATATGAATTTATTGATAGGCTAATTAACTTGATTGTTCTAGGTCGTAAATCAAATAGAGTGGACTAATATCTTTTATTAGCAGCTCTATTTTTTTTATGATAAAATAAAACATAGTATTTAAATAAGTGTTTTAAAATAACATATGATTTTGAGGTGAATTCATGAAAATCAACATTGCAAAAGGTAAATCTGAAGGATTTATACCCCTACATAGTAGTATGATTACTAGACACGGCTACATCACAGGCGCAACTGGCACAGGTAAGACTGTGACATTAAAGCTTCTAGCCGAAAAGATGGTTGAACTCGAAGCTTCAGTTTTTCTAATTGATGTTAAAGGTGACTTAAATGGATTTGGTATGCCAGGAGAGATTACGCCGAAGCTGGAAAGATATATTGACAAACATGGTCTTGAAGTGCCTGAATTTAAAAAGTTTTTAGTCCAGTATTGGGATATTTATAATGAGTTTGGATTGCCTATTCGAACAACTGTAAGTGATTTTGGGCCCGTTTTAATGGCCAAGTTGTTAAAGCTTAACGAAAACCAGACCAATCTACTACATACTTTGTATCAAATAGCTGACGATGAAGGTTTATTATTACTGGACTTTAAAGATCTAACACAATTGGTCAAGTATTTTTATGAGCACAATAAGGACTTTGAGTCTGATTATGGTACCTTAAACAAACAATCGCTAAGTGCAATACAGCGTGCATTAACAGCGAGCGACATCGATGTCTTCTTTGGAGAGAGTGTACTTGAAATTGGCGACCTTTTTAATAAAAATGGCATTATCAACGTTTTAGAGGCCAGTAAATTAATTTCAAATGATAAGCTTTACGCGACTTTTTTACTATGGCTCCTTTCGGAGCTTTATGAACAACTCCCTGAAGAGGGTGAGTTAGATAAGCCAAAGATGGTATTATTTTTTGATGAGGCTCATCTGATTTTTAAGGGCATATCAGATGTTTTACTAGATAAAATTGAACAAGTTATTAAACTGATAAGGTCAAAAGGGGTAGGCATATTCTTTATATCCCAGAGTGCTTCTGATATTCCTGATGTGATTTTGGCCCAGCTCGGTAATAAAATTCAGCATGGCATTCGTTCCTATTCATCAAATGATATGAAGAAACAGATGATCTCAAGGGATTTGTTTGAAAAAATGAAGCAGTTTGGTGTTGGTGAAGTCTGTATTTCAGTGTTAGATGAAGATGGTATACCTTCTTCATTTGAAGAAGCTGTAATGCTTTCACCATCAAGCGCCATTGGAAGAGTAGATCATTGCAATTATTATCTTGATCATTCATTAAAATTAAAGTATGATGTGGTTGTTGATCGAAATTCTGCTTATGAAATGTTGCAAAAGAGGCAGGCCAAGCCTACTGTTTCTAAGGTAAAACCTAGAGGTAAAGGTGGACGAAAACCTGATACCATGATGACTAAGCTGGCAAAGAGTTTATTTACTTCACTTGGCCGATCTTTGGGCTCAAGTCTTGCGAGAGGGTTGATGGGGACATTAAAAAAATACTAAAAAAATGGTTGACATAACCAATGATGGGTATATATAAATTAGGCTTTAATTCTTTTTGAAAGTGTGGTGATGTTGTGAAAATAGAATCGAGTTCGTTTAATCCTATGATTCAAGGCGTTCAAAAGAAACCGGCAAACATTGGCATTGAACAGAAAATGACTGCACAAGTCAATGCGTATAATCAAGGAACCGAAAATACTCAAACTGCGGTGGATTTATTAAAAACTGCTGACAGTGCACTTCAGTCCGTTGCTGATCCTTTAAAGGAAATGAAGCAACTTGCGATTCAAGCAAAAAACGGAACCTTAACAGCTGAAGACAAGGGTGCAATTCAGGCACAAATAGATGGTCTTAAGAGTTCGATTAACGATACTCTAAAAAATACAGAGTTTAATCGGATTAAACTATTTGATCAGAATCAAGGTCTCAATGTTCAAACAGGTAATCAGGGGACTCAAATGCAACTCCAAAACACGAGTTTAGAAAGCCTCGGCTTGTCTGATTTCAATGTAACTGGTGATTTTGATATTAGTAAAGTAGACGAAGCAATTGAGAAAGTTAATACTGCTCGATCTAAAATGGGCAGTCAAAGCAATGGGTTTGAATCGACTGTTCGTTCCAATAACATTGCTCAGCAAAATACGGTGGCATCAAGATCGAATTTAGAGGATGATTTAGCTTCAAAAATCACTGAAATGAAGAAGCAGGATTATTTAAAGCAATATCAGATTGCAACTCAAAAAATTCAGATGGATGCACAAAAGAGTAAGTTGAATATACTTGCTTAGTTAGGTCTGAATTCTAATGTTATTGAAAAAAAATGAAGGACTCTTGGTGTATTTATAACCAAGAGTCCTTGTTTGTCTATTTCATTGAAACCATAAGATTGATCTGTTTTGAAGTTTTGGTTTCAAAGTGATTTGCATTTCAAAGCGCAAAAACGCTGGATCGATTAAGCACTTAATCAACTAAGGCTATCTTTCAAAATTAAAGGTCTCATAAAAGGCATTTATGACTTGTTTTTTTAAGGTGTTCATATCTATCTCAGCATTTATTTGTGTTTTAATACTGGTTACAGTACGTGCTTTAAGGCCACAAGGTACAATAACATCGAAATCTGTGAGATTTGTATTCACATTAAGTGCAAAGCCATGCATGGTCACACCCTTTTTTACAGAAAGCCCCAAAGCCAGTATCTTTGAATTACCAACGAAAACACCAGAATTAATGGGATCTCTATCTGCATTTATCTGATATTGGTTTCGCAGTAGATCAATGAACAGTTGCTCTAATTGGAATACATACTTTTTCACGCTGCTGCCGTGATTTTTTTTTATATTAAAGATGGTATAACCCACGAGCTGTCCTGGTCCATGATAGGTGACATCACCACCGCGACGTGTTTGAATAATTTGATAACCAAGCTTTTGCAAATCTTCAGTAGGCATCAATATATTTGTCAAATCTGCATTTATGCCGAGCGTGATGACCTTCGGGTGTTCAAGCAAGATAAGCTGGTCTTCTGAACCATTTTGTACGTCGTTTAATAGTTTTTCTTGAAGTGAAAAGGCTTCCTCATAATCCATAATTCCCAAATCTAAAACATTCAGCTTCATGTATACCTCTTTATATCTTTAATCTGTCAATTTATTATACCTAAGTTCATAAAGGCTTTCAATCTTAATAGTGGATACTGGGGTCCTTAACCACCTCAATAATAGATAATTAATAATGTAGACCTAATTTTAACCTTTTTTTAATATCTTTCAAATGCTTTTTAAAGCGCTTTGATGTAGAATAGAGATAGAAAATAATTAGGGAGTGATCGTATGTGGACTAGGTTAGAGTTAAAAACGAAAGCAAAACGATTTTTGAAGCAGAACTATATAACCGCATTTTTTGTAAGTTTAATACTTATGTTTGTTACATCTTCAGGTTCAAGTAATAATAATTCAAAGTTTTCAATGCCGTCTGAACAAGTGTTTCAGGGGGGCGATGTTGATCTTAGTGGATTTTGGGCTTGGGTGCCTGCAATTTCATTAATCTTTATTGTCATTATGATTGTTGTGATTTTACTTAAAGTCTTTATTGGCTATGTGTTAGAAGTTGGTGGAAGAAACTATTACTTAAGAGGCACTGAACGCGAAGTTACTTTTAAAGAAGTTGGCTTTGGCTTTAATTCAGATTATTATTTCAACATAGTTGTGACCATGTTCATTAAGGGCATCTATAATCTTTTGTGGTTCTTGTTGTTAATCATACCTGGCATTATTAAGATGTACGCCTATTCAATGGTGCCTTATATCCTAGCGGATAATCCTAATATCGAAAGCAGTAGAGCGATAGAGTTAAGCATGGATATGACAAATGGACAGAAATGGGACATGTTTGTTCTTGATTTATCCTTTTTAGGATGGTACATTTTAGGCCTTCTCTTATTCGGGATTGGAACATGGTTTGTTAACCCATATGTCGATGCCACAAAAGCACAATTATATGCATCGCTTAGATTAGATGCAATTAAAAGAAATTTATGTTCACCTGAAGAACTTTGTTATACCTTAGCAGATGACCTATATTCGGACTCAAACTCAGATGATTGGTATGATGAGTATTAATGAACGGACACCTGAAGCATATGATTGATTTGTCATATGCTTTTTTTTATGAAATAATTCATATAAATAGGTTAAGGGGCTTGTAAATGTGTTAAGATATCGTATAAAATGGTAGGGATAATATTGTTGGAGGAAGCTAGATGCTAGAAATATATATGGCCAGACACGGGCAGACGGAATGGAATGTCATGGGAAGAATGCAGGGGTGGCTTAATTCACCACTAACTGAAAATGGCGTACAAAGTGCCTATTATCTAGGAGAAGAAATCAGTAGGCTTGACTTTGATGCTTATTATTCGTCACCTTCAGAGCGTGCCCTAAAAACACTGGAAATCGCAACAGATTATTCTGTAAAAATAACATGTGATGACCGATTAAGAGAAATAGGTCTTGGCCCTTGGCAAGGCATGCTTTCAAGAGATATTGCCAAACAATATCCTGTGCAATATAAGCAATACTATGATGAGCCAGAAAAGTTCTCAATCGATGATGGCGAGAACTACTATGTACTTTATGAGCGTGTGAATGCTTTTGTGAAGGATATACTTAAAAATCACTTTGAGCAAAATATGGTTAAACGCGTCATGATCGTTACGCACGGTATCACGCTTATGATGTTAAGACTTATCTTTAACAACGATCAGATCGAAAATATTAAAGATTATCACGTATCAGGAAATGCGAAACTCCACATTTACAACTTTGATGGGCAAAAATTCAAATGTATCAGAGAACCCAAAGTTGAATTTGCGAGTAGGTGAAATATTTAAAGAATTTAATTGAAAAGGCTTTATTATTATTTCAGATAATACAAAAAAGCTTAATTATAGACGTGTACATCATCTATAAGAGTTGCTATAATGAACATGAATTCAGATAATGTTGGAGGTTGAAACTATGAAGTCTTTGTCTCATAAAAATTGCGGAATTTCTGCATCAATGACTTTAGCGATTACAGCTAAAGCCAAACAATTAAAGGATAGTGGTGTCGATATCGTTAGCTTTGGTGCTGGGGAACCGGATTTCAACACGCCAGAGTACATCAGAACAGCTGCTATAAAACAAATTGAAAAAGGTGGAAACGGTTACACTGCAGCATCTGGTTTAATCGAATTAAAACAAGCAATTTGTGCAAAGCTAAAGCGTGATAATGGTTTGGATTACAAGCCAGAGCAAATTGTTGTATCATCTGGTGCAAAGCATTCGCTTTGTAATGCCCTACAAGCATTATTAAATCCAGGGGATGAAGTTATTATTCCTTCACCTTATTGGGTAAGCTACTACGAGCTTGTAAAGATGGCAGATGGAGAACCTGTCTTGGTTGAAGCATTGGCTTCAAACTTATTTAAAGTGACTGTTGAACAACTGGAAAAGGCTGTTACAGAAAAATCTAAGGCAATTATCATTAATAGTCCAAACAATCCAACCGGTGCAGTTTACTCAAAGGAAGAATTAGCTGAAATCGGTGCTTTTGCTACAAAACATGACCTATATATCATCTCAGATGAAATTTATGAAAAATTGATTTATGGCAATACGCATTATTCAATTGCAGCACTATCGGATGATCTTAAAGCGAGAACGATTGTTGTCAATGGCCTAAGTAAGGCTTATGCTATGACAGGATGGCGTATTGGCTACACTGCAAGTGTTGTGGAAATTGCTAAAGTAATGAGCAATATTCAGTCACATGCTACATCAAATCCAAATACAATTGCGCAATATGCAAGTATTGAAGCTTTAAATGGGGATCAGACGCCTATTGAAGAAATGCGTAAGGCATTTGATGAAAGACGTCAATATATGGTTGAAACCATTAAAAATATCAAAAACGTTTCCTGTGTTGAACCTGAGGGTGCGTTTTATGTTATGGTTAATATTTCTCATTTTCTTGGTAAAACAATAAGCAATGTTGAAATAAAGAACTCAATCGATTTGGCATCTCTATTATTGGATGAGGCGAATATAGCAGTAATTCCTGGGATTGCATTTGGTGTAGATGATTATATTAGACTTTCTTATGCAACGAGTATGGCCAATATTGAAGAAGGCTTGAAACGATTAAAAGCTTTTTGTGAAAAATAGAACATTTTGACAATTATAGGAACGCATATTTAAATGAAGCTCTTCATTCAAGTATGCGTTTTTTTTTTTGTTAATAATGTGATAAAATAAATGTAATAATTTAATATGGGGATGTGATTTGGGCTTGATCAATGAAAAATCTAGAAATATTGAGAAGCTCATTTTAGTGGCGGTATTTACCACTTTTATGGGGCAGATTTATTTTACACCATTTGGGACAGAGTTTAGACTTACTTTTGCAGTTGTTGTATTGAATATCCTTATTCTGACCTTTAAGGAGATTAATCCGATTTCTACAATTAATCTAGTGGGGATATTGATGTTTCTCGTGAGAAGTTCCGTTTTTGTGTTCAATCAGAATGGAACTTTTTTTGAAGCGTTTATGATTTACTATCCAGTGGTTTTTTTCTATATCTTTTATAGCATCTTTTTTGTGCTGTTGGATGTGAGAAGTTTCTTAAAGAATCCATTGGCCTTGTTTTTAAGTATATGGATATGTGACAGTATTCCAAATATTATTGAAGTTATTATTAGACAAGAATGGCAAAATGCAAATTTTGAGCAAGTCATTTATACAATCATTATTATTGGCTTGTTTAGAACTATTTTTACAACAATTATGATTTATATCTCAGGCTATTATCTACAGCATGTGAAAGACAGACAAAACCATCAAAAGTTTGTGGAGAAAATCGTTTTGATGTCAAGCTTGAAAACAGAGTTGTTTTTCCTCCGAAAATCAAAAAATGACATTGAAGATGCCATGAGGAGAAGTTTTGAAATTTATGAACGTATTGAAGATAGTGATGAAAAAACTGCAATTTTATCGGTTGCAAAGGATATCCATGAGATAAAAAAGGATTATACAAGAGTAATTGCTGGCATCGAAAAAAGCATTGAGGAAACTTCCAATTTCCAAATGCAATTTTTCGAGATTCTCAGCATAGTGGTAGAAACCAATAAAAAACTTGCTGAGGCTAAAGGAAAGAAAATTGCTTTTCAAACCAATAAGTTCTATAATTTTAAAACAAGTGAGTATTTTACATTAATTTCAATACTCAACAACCTTGTGGTAAATGCCATAGAAGCAATAGACCGTACTGGACTTATTAGTATCTATGAAAATGTTCAAGATGACTTTGTCTTTATTAGCGTCTATGATGATGGTGTGGGGATTGAAGAACTTGATCTCAATCTAATTTTTGAACCGGGTTTTTCAACCAAATATAATGAAGTCAATGGCATCATGTCATCAGGCATTGGTTTAACACATGCAAAATATCTTATAGAAGAAATATTGAATGGTAAGTTGACGGTAGAATCTCAAAAGGGGGTAAGCACCAACTTTAACATTATGATACCGAGACATAGACTTGTGAATGATCGAGAAGATACAGAAACGCTACTAAAATAGTGAGGTGTTTATGAATTACAATTTTTACTTAATTGATGATGATATAAGTGTAATAAGCATTTTATCTAAGATCATAGTCAATCAAAAATTAGGGGATGTCGTTGGGAAAGATACCACTGGTGAAAAGGCTGTTCAAGAGATAAAAAGACTAAAGCCTGACATCGTTATTGTGGATTTACTTTTGCCCAAGATTGACGGTATTACTTTAGTGACACAGCTCAAGCCAGATTTTAAAGAGTTACCCTTCATTATGATTAGTGAGGTTCATGCCAAGGATATGGTCTCAAAAGCATATAACAGTGGTATTGAGTTCTATATCAACAAACCAATCAATGTCATCGAAGTCATCAATGTTGTTAAGAGAATCGATGAGAAGCTTAAAATGAAAAAAGTGATTGATTCCTTTCAATCTGCTTTTAAAAATATGCAGTCTCTCAATGGGGACCAAGAGTCAAAACTTATCAACAACACTCAAGACCCTCTTTCCAGTGCAAAAGAAATTCTTTCTCACCTTGGCGTCATTAGCGATGCAGGTACTAAGGATATTTTGCATATAATAGAGTTTATCTTGGGTCTTGATGACGGGATAAGAAAAAAAGTTTTAGATTACCGATTAACAGAGCTTTATACTTATGTTAGTGATAAGTATGAGCGAGAAAAGGGCGAAATCGTCAATGAGAAAACCATAGAGCAGAGAATTAGAAGGACGATTGGACAAGCCCTTGAAACGGTTGCAGAAATTGGTTTAGATGACTATGAAAATATTTACTTTGACCGTTATGCCAGTACTTTGTTTGAATTCAGAGAAGTTAGAAAAGAAATGGAGTATTTGAAACAGCGCTCTAAGGACCCTGGTAAGATAAACATAAAAAAATTCATAGCCGGATTAATCATTGAAATGAACAAATAGATCCGCTTAAACAGCGGGATAAAAACGTCTTGTTTTCAGAATATACCTTGCAATGTTAACATGTGTTCATGCATTCGTTAAAAAAAATTTACATTTAGCGGTAGGAAAATGTAGTTATCTGTAGGAAAATGTAGGGCTACTAGTATAAATAATATGTACTAGTAGTTTTTTTGTGTGTCAAAAATGAAAGTACGGGTGGGTTTTTTATTATTTAAATGAGTAGGAGGAAATTATGAAAAGAGCATTATCGGTACTATTAGTGTTAGTTTTAATGTTATCTCTATTAGCAGGTTGTTCACAACAAGCTGCACCAGCACCAGCGGCTGAACCAGCTGCTACTGAATCAACTGAGGCAGCTGCACCAGAAGCTGCACCAGCAGAACCAGCGAAACAAGTATTTGTTAATATTGGTACAGGTGGTACAGCGGGAACTTACTTCCCACTTGGCGGCGCATTTGCTGAAATCTGGAACAACAACATTCCAGGTGTTAACGCAACAGCTCAAAGTACAGGTGCTTCTGTAGCCAACATCAACTTATTAATGGATAAAAAAGTTGAAGTTGTAATCGTACAAAACGATATCGCTATGTATGCTCATGATGGCGTTAAAATGTTTGAAGGACAAACATTTGGGGATCTTAGAGGTCTTGCAACTTTATACAGCGAGCCATTACAAATCGTAACAACGAATCCAGATATCAAATCTGTTATGGATTTAAAGGGTAAAAAAGTAGCAGTTGGTGCAATCGGTTCAGGTGTTGAAGCCAATGCTAGACAAATCATCGCAGCTGCAGGTTTAGATTTCGATAAAGACATCGATGCTAAATTCTTATCATTCTCTGAAGCTTCTTCAGGTCTTAAAGATAAGCAAGTTGAAGCAGCATTCTTAACAGCTGGTATTCCAACAGCTGCTATCCAAGATTTATCTGCACAAAATGATGTTTACATCGTTCCAGTTGATGGTGATGTTGCAGCTAAATTACAAGCTGACTATGGCTTCTTTACTGAGTATGTCATTCCAGCAGACACTTACAAAGGGCAAACTGCTGATGTAAAAACACTTACTGTAAAATCTATGCTTTGTGTTTCTGCTGATCTTGATGAAGAATTAGCATACCAATTAACTAAGCAAATTTATGAAAATCATGACCGTGTTGTTGTAGCTCACAACGTTGGTAAATTTATCACTAAAGATACTGCAACTCAAGGGATGTCAGTACCATTACATCCAGGTGCAGAAAGATACTTTAACGAGTAATTAAAGAGAGTAGGGAAGAATTGAAGAAAATCAGTGTCATTATTATACTCAGTATATTATTGATCAGTGTGTTCTTTGTATCGACTATTCATAAAACAAAAGTGTTGGTAATCGAGGATAAAGCCAGTGGTGTATATGAGACCTTTTTCCCAAAGGACAATCATTTTGTACTCAGCTACATTCATTCAGTCTTATTAACACCTGCAGATGAATATTTCTATATTACTGAACAAAATACGCTTCTGCTCCAGAAGACCATTTATGAGTCTTTTGGAGTAGGGCTTCCCTATGAACAAATAAATGATTCGGATTTTGAAATTGTAGATGGGAAGTTCATTTTGTATCTTGAAAGAGAGATGCCTAGCTTAAACATGATCATTTCTCCAATCCCCAAGCATACAATAACCGTAAACAACAAGTTGATTAATATTATTGATTTATTAAATGAAAAAACAGTTTCAATCAAAATCTATGCAGTAGAGAAAAATGTCTTTGAAATCGGCAATTATCATATAATTTTATAGGAAGGAACGGTGTCATGTCTGACGTTAATTTGAAAAATCAAACAGAGCCTGTATCTGAAGGTACGCCAGATGATCTGCTCAGGAAATATGACAAGGGTTCTGATTATAGAGTATTAAGCGGGATGCAAGGAAAGTTCCTAATAGGCTTGCTCGCTTTATTTTCTATATTTCAGCTTTACACTGGGATATTTGGTGTTATGGATGCGCTCTTACAAAGATCGGTGCATTTGGCCTTTGGTTTAACACTTGTATATCTCTTATATCCTTCTACCAAAAAGTTTTCTAGAGAAAAATTACATCCTTTTGATTGTGGTCTGGCAGCGCTTGCTGGATCAGTATGTCTATATGTCTTCTTCAACTACGGTGAACTTGTACTGAGAGCTGGAAGAGTTACCACTATGGACATGGTTGTTGGAATGATTGCAATTTTACTTGTTTTAGAAGCGGCTAGAAGAGTTATAGGTTGGCCTATGGTCATCATCGCTGTTGCGTTTATCATCTACGCACTTGTTGGTCCAATGATTCCTGGACAACTTGCACATAGAGGCGTTGCAATGGATGATTTGGTACAACATTTATTTTATACAACTGAAGGTATCTTTGGAATTCCGATTGGGGTTTCATCAACTTTCATCTTCATGTTCCTCTTATTTGGCGCATATTTAGAAAAAACCGGAATGGGCGAGTTCTTTATCGATATCGCAAATTCAATCGCAGGTGGTGCACCAGGTGGACCAGCAAAGGTAGCGGTAATTTCAAGTGCATCTATGGGAACACTCACAGGTAGTTCTGTGGCAAACGTTGTTGGAACAGGTAGTTTTACCATTCCAATGATGAAGAAGCTTGGATATAAACCTGAGTTTGCTGGTGCTGTAGAAGCAACGGCTTCCACAGGTGGACAATTAATGCCTCCAATAATGGGCGCAGCTGCATTCCTTATGGCAGAGTTTACCAACATACCATACGTACAGGTAATTGGTGCAGCTGTTATCCCTGCTTTACTATATTATTTTGGTGTTTGGGCTGGTGTACATTTTGAGGCTAAAAAGCTTGGACTTGAAGGCATGCCTAAAGATCAGCTTCCTAAAGTGGGAAGAGTAATGAGAGAACGTGGTCACTTATTGGTTCCGATCATCGTTGTAGTTTATCTACTTGTTGCAGGTTATACGCCAATTAGAGCTGCACTTGGTGCCATTGCCACTTCCTTATTGGCTTCATCTCTTAAAAAAGAAACGCGTTTAACACCTTATGAAATTTTTGAAGGTCTCGTAAACGGTGCAAGAAGTGCTTTAACTGTAATTGCAGCTTGTGCAACCGCTGGTATTATTATCGGTGTTGTAACACAGACTGGACTGGGCCTAAAAATGGGTTCCTTGTTGGTTAGCATTGCAAATGGCAATCTGTTAATGACCCTCTTCTTTACAATGATAACATCATTAATTTTAGGGATTGGCGTACCAACTACAGCAAACTATGTTATTACATCGACAATTGCTGCGCCGGCACTATTAATGCTGAATGTTCCAATTTTAGCAGCCCATATGTTTGCATTCTACTTTGGTATCGTAGCAGATGTTACACCGCCAGTTGCTCTAGCAGCAGTTGCCGCCTCGGGTGTTGCGAAGTCAGAACCGATGAGAACAGGGGTACAGGCATCACGACTGGCAATAGCTGCCTTTTTAATTCCTTATATATTTGTTTATAGTCCTGAATTGTTGTTAATCAATGTTACGCCAATACAGCTCGTATTCATTGTAATTACTTCAATCATTGGTATTATATCTGTAGCAGCCGGACTAACCGGGTACTTCTCTGCAAGGATGAACATGTTTGAAAGAGCAATGTTTATCATCGGAGGTGCCATGATGGTAACGACTCATTTAACACTCAATATTGTAGCAATGTTGTTACTCGGTGCTGCATTTGTAATTCAACAAAAGAAGAAGCAATCTTCTGCAACGCCAGCTGTATAATTAATTTTCAAAAAGTGCTATATCGATTTAAGGCCAAACGTGTCTCCACACATGTGCCAATCTATCGATATAGCATTTTTATATTTCAAAAAAGAAATAACTTTGAGTAGGAATGTGTCGAAATTTGTAGGAATGTGTAGTTCCGCCCTTATAAATAAGGTGTACTTTTAATATTTATTAATATTTTAAAGGGGGAAGAACATGAAAGGTACTAATTTAACAAAAAAAATCCTTGTGGCAATGCTACTTGGTATCATCACGGGTTTAGTCTTAAATCCATTTGGTGATAATGTAATCGTAAAAGATTATATTGTAGGTTTTGGTTTTGTATTATTTGGCTCAGTATTTATCGCACTTATTAAAATGATGGTTGTTCCACTCGTATTCGTATCTTTAACACTTGGCGCTGCGCAAATGGG
>NZ_JBVBZF010000057.1:0-14684 GCF_057447755.1 Fusibacter sp.
AAATGGGCTTCAAAAAAGCCATTATTCCCAAGAGTAATTTAGAAGGCATTCAAAGGCCAGAGGGTTTCACAATCATTGGCATGCAACATATTGATGAAATGTTCAAATACTTCTTTTAAAACAAAACCCCCACAAATTGTGGGGGGTTATTTTTGCATGTTTATTTGATTGATGAGGTAAGTGATGGCGTGCTTCTAGTATAAGCTGAACTTGCCTAAAGTGTTTATTTTTTTATACTCCTTGAGCATGACATCATAAAGGCTGATGTCCAGCGCATTGCATAAAGCAGCAATATAAAATTCTAAATTACCAAGTTCTTCTTCTATTTTCTCGCGGCAAGTTGGACATAAGCCACCTTGGATATGATCTGCGCGAAAATCCTTGAGCGCTTCGTATTGAGTGCCTTCAGGTAGTGGTGTCTTTGAAGCATCTAGCGATACACAACCACAGCTTGTAATTGACTTTATAACAGCCCTGTTGGACTTGGCTTCTGCATCGTTGATTTTGCTCAAGATATCCAATAAACTAGCATGTCTGATAAGGACTTCGTCTACCTTATCTTGAAATTCGTCATATATTACATCTTTCATAAAACCCTCCGATATCTGTAATTGTTCATCACAATTGAGTTATTTTTAGAATATTTAGATTAATTACATTTTACCACAGATTATTTTAAAGAAAAAGGAATAAAGTTCTAAAAAAAATTTTTTAACTGCCTGAACAAAGGTGTTGACAACGGTTGCGACAAATAGTAAAATATAGTTTTATTGAAAAGAATATAAAATTAGTGTATAATGGAAATAACATTACTGCATGGAGGTAGCTTATGTTTAAAATTGGTGATAAAGTAGTGTACCCTATGCATGGCGCAGGGGTCATTGAAGGAATTGAAGAGAAAGAGTTACTAGGTGAAACGAAGAAGTTTTATATCTTAAAGCTTCCAATCAGAAACATGAAGGTTATGTTACCGATTGACAATGCTGAGAACTTAGGTGTGAGAAAAGTAGTTGATATCAATGCATTCGGACAGGTTATGGATATTCTTGCACAAGATAAGAGCATTATGCCAGATAATTGGAACCGTAGATACCGTTCAAATCTCGAACTTGTAAAAACAGGTGATATTTTCGAAGTTGCAACTGTTGTTAGAAATTTAGAGATCTTGGATAGGGAAAAAGGCTTGTCAACAGGTGAACGTAAAATGCTTAACAACTCGAAACAAATCCTAGTAAGTGAACTAATTTTGTCAAAGGATTTAAAAGAAGACGAAGTAGTGACTTTAGTCAATGCGACAATAGGCAGTAATTAAGGGCGATGCCCTTTTTTTTTTGCTCATTTTGATTTCACAAAATTTGACTTTTTTGCTCACTATGTTACAATCAATATGATTGCAAAAAAAATAGGGAAAGGAGGGGTTGAATGATTGAAAAGATAATAAAATATATTATCACATTCGTCGGATTTTGTGTTGGTATCGGCTTTGGTATCTATCTTTCTGATTTTTTATATTTAAAGGACATTTTTAATGTAGACAAAATGGTTTACACTGTAATTACACCTGCTTTATTAGGACTTATAATTGGCTTTATGGCCTACATTTTTTCCAATTTTATGATTAAAACCAGCAAAAGAATGGTTCAATATGCTCAAGCTGAGCTTGAGAAGCTGCCACCACAAGATTTTTTCTTTGGATTATTAGGATTAGTACTAGGTCTCGTCATAGCATTTTTAATCAGTGGCTTATATGAGATAATTCCAATTCCAATGGTTGCGAATGCTTTAAAAATTCTTACCTTCATATTTTTTGGTTATTTAGGCACATCGCTTGCCCAAAAGAATATGAAGGACCCTACAAAATTACAAGATTGGGCTAGAAAAGTAAATGTGACAAAGCCCACAAAAAATTCGGTTGTTGAGGAATTTGTAAAACCGAAAATTTTAGATACCAGCGTCATTATCGATGGTAGGATCTCTGATATTTGCAAAACGGGCTTTATTGAAGGCACGATTGTAATACCAGAATTCGTTCTTAGAGAACTCCGTCACATTGCGGATTCTTCGGATGGTTTAAAAAGAAATCGCGGTCGTAGAGGCTTGGACATCTTAAAAATCATTCAAAAGGAAATGCCAATTGAAGTTAAAATTGTTGATACTGACTTTGATGATGTTTCAGAAGTGGATCTTAAACTGATCAAGTTGGCACAAAAGATCAATGGCAGTATTGTTACAAATGATTATAACCTGAATAAAGTTGCCACACTCCAGGATATTTTAATTTTAAACATCAATGAGCTTGCCAATGCCGTTAAGCCAGTTGTACTTCCTGGTGAAGAGATGTATATTCAAATTATGAAAGAAGGTAAAGAATCAAACCAAGGCGTTGCATATTTAGATGATGGTACTATGATTGTCGTTGAAGAAGGTCGTCGCTATATTAATGAAACGATCTATGTAATTGTTACAAGTGTTTTGCAAACCGCTGCTGGTAGAATGATATTTGCCAAGCCTAAATAATTTAAGTGTTTAATAGAGCATCTTTTTAGTAATCTTGCTAAAGAGGTGCTTTTTTTATACATCTTATGTATGGATTAGATCAATAGCCCAAGCTACAATTACACTTGATTTATAAGTTGTGACAATAAAGAAATGATGCAAGAAGAATACTAAAGTGTTCATAGATGAAAAGATTTGGTATAATTTATTTGTATCTTGCAAAAAAGTAAAATAAGGCGAGGCATTATTTAATGTATGATAATAATAGAGTAGGAATGATTATACCGGCAGCCGGTATTGGAAGTCGAATGGGTGGAAGTGTCAAAAAACAACATCTGATGCTGAAGGGTAAAACCATATTGAGAAGAACACTTGAATCGCTTGTGGAAGACTCTGTTTGCGATGAAGTCATTCTTGTTGTCGGCAGTGATGAAGTTGATGGTCTTTATGAAGTAATCACATGTGAATGGCATCTTGACCTTAAACTTAAGGTGATATCGGGTGGAAAGAACAGACAGGAATCCGTTGAACGTGGCTTGAGTGCTCTAGAAGAAGTTGATTATGTTTTTGTTCATGATGGTGTTAGACCCTTCGCCAAGAAATCTTGGCTGCCAGATATGATTGAGATATTAAAGGATAATCGTGTCTTAAAAGGGGTTTCAGTTGGAAAACCTGTAACAGACACACTCAAGGAAGTATCTGATAAGCACATTGCTGAAAAAACCTTAGATCGGGAGAAATTATGGTCCGTACAAACGCCTCAATTGTTTTTATATGATGCGCTTAAACAGGCGCATCAGAGCGCAATTGAAGATTGTTATACCGGAACTGATGATGCTTCTTTGATTGAGCGCAGTGGTGGATTGGTTAAATTGGTTTACTTTGGTGATGAAAATATTAAATTGACCACACCTTTTGATATGGTTATTGCAGAAGCGATTTTAAATCAAAGGGTGTAAAATTAATTTCGGATATAAAGAAAGAGGCGTAAGATGAGAATTGGAATTGGCTATGATGTACATCAGCTCACAGATGATAGAAAGTTGATCATCGGCGGTGTTGACATTCCACACACAAAGGGGTTATTGGGGCATTCCGATGCTGATGTGTTACTACATGCCATTATGGATGCAATATTGGGTGCCCTTTGCAAGGGTGATATTGGCAAGCACTTTTCAGATCAAGACAGTGCGTTTAAGGACATTTCCAGCCTAATATTACTAGAAAAAGTTGCTGAACTCATGCAGGCTGAAAACTATGTGATTGGTAATATAGATGCTGTCATTGTGGCACAAAAACCAAAAATGGCCCCTCACATAAGTCAAATGCGGGCCAATATAGGTCGTGTGCTTGGTTGTGAGATGGACCGTGTCAATATCAAAGCCACAACCACTGAATGGCTTGGTTTTGAAGGTAAAGAAGAAGGCATCTCCTCTCAAGCAGTGGTTTTGCTCAATAAAATTGAAAAGTAGTATTAAAAAAGATAGAAGGAAACATAGGATAGAAAAAATAAAATCGCACCAGCGATGACAATCTTTTTAAAGGCTTCTTCAGAAGCTTTTCGATTGATATGTTTTTGCGCTTTCTCAGAAAAGAAATTTTGGTTTTTTGAGGAAGTTATATACTTTAAAATACGTCGATCAGGGTTTTTATAAGCAGATGCTGCGAAGGCAGATGCGATAAAAAGCATGCACCCCATAAATATTAAAGCACCTTCAAGCGTAATTTGTGGGAAAATTGCCAGTAAACCTGAAAAAATACATGAATACACAACAATTAGGCCAATGTCTTTTAAAGTTTTTTTCATCTTAGGCTCCTTTTAAGAGATATAATACTTGTATTGTATTCAAAATCTATATAATTATCAACTATTGTTAATGGATTGTATTATCTAATCGAGTAAATCTTAAGGAGGTTTAAAATGAGTGAGAATTATAAATTTACACAACATCTAAAATGTGAATATTTTCCCTGCCATAAGGGGGCAGATCCAGAAACATTCAATTGCTTGTTTTGTTATTGCCCACTTTATATGCTTAAGGATGAGTGTGGCGGTAATTTTGCAGTAAATCATGGGATTAAGGACTGTAGTGGCTGTACGAAACCTCATGTGGGCGAGAGCTATGATTTCGTCATGAGTAAGATCAAGATGGTCATTGAAAGAGGATCAGATTTCTAGTATAATAGCGAGGAAGAAAAAGGAGGCATTCAAATGAGTGTTAGATTGAGATTTGCACCAAGTCCAACGGGATATGTGCACATTGGCGGACTGAGAACAGCATTATATAACTATTTATATGCAAAAAAACAAGAGGGTAGTTATTTACTTAGAGTAGAAGATACGGATCAGACCAGACTTGTAGAGGGTGCTGTTGAAGGTATGATAAAAGCAATGTCATGGGCAGGCGTTATGCATGATGAGGGTCCTGTTTTAGAGGATGATAAAATCGTTGAAGTAGGCGAATACGGACCATATGTTCAGTCCAATCGACTTGAAATATATAAGAAACATGCAGATGAACTCATTGAAAAAGGTCATGCATATTATTGCTTCTGTTCTAAAGAGAGAATGGAAACGGTTAGAGAGGCTCAAAAGGCCGAAGGTAAGACACCTAAGTATGATGGACACTGTAGACATTTGTCAAAAGAAGAAGTAACAGCAAAATTGGCTGCAGGTGAGCCGCATGTTGTACGCTTAAAGTTACCAGAGAATCGTGTGATTGAGTTTGACGATCTCATCAAGGGCCATGTTTCAGTCAATACAAATGATATGGACGACCAAGTCCTAATGAAGGCGGATGGTTTCCCAACTTATCATATGGCAGTTGTAGTAGATGATCATTACATGAAGATCACTCACGTTGTAAGAGGTGATGAATGGTTGATTTCTACACCTAAGCACCTTTACACCTATGAAGCCTTTGGATGGGATGCCCCACAGTTTGTCCACCTACCGGTTATACTCAGTCAAACTAAGAAAAAACTCAGCAAGCGTGAAGGTGATGTTGCAGTTGAAGACTTTAGAAAGAAAGGCTACTTGCCTGAAGCACTTATAAACTTCATCGCACTTGTTGGTTGGTCACCAGAAGATGGCGTTGAAATCATGTCAATGGAAGAGTTGATTGCTAAATTCTCTTTTGATCGTGTGTCTAAGTCCAGTGGTGTATTTGATGTGGATAAATTAAATTGGATGAACAATCACTATATTAAGCAATATGATTTAACAAAATTAACGGACCTTTGTAAACCTTATTTTATCGAATCAGGCTTTACTACAGAAGCATATTTTGAAGAAAATAAGCAGTGGTTTGAAAAAGTTGTTGAGTGCTTAAGAGAGCGATTAAATAAATTAGATGAGATTAAAGACTACTTTGGGCTTTTAAACGACAATCATTTCCAACTTGAAGATCAAGAAGCGGAAGATATGATTTCACTTGACCATGTTAAGACGCTTTTAGAAGCCCTAAAAGTAAAGTTTGATGAAATTGACGTTCTTGAAGTTGCAAATGTCAAGGCAACCTTTAAAGCACTTCAAAAAGAATTAGGCATCAAGGGCAAGGATTTATTTATGCCGATTAGGGTTGCGATTACTGGTCAGGTTCATGGACCGGATATTGCCTTACTCATCGAAATTATTGGAAAAGCAAATGCAATTGAGCGTATTGAACACAGTATAAATACTTTTTGTAAATAATATTTGATAACCTTTAAAGACTAAACTCCTACGAGTTTAGTCTTTTTGTGTATCATTAGTACTCATCTAGCTTTGAGCAAGAATTGCCAGCTTGTGAAAGTCGGCTAAGTGAGTACGATAACGACAAAACAGGGTATTGGCTTTAACGATAATGCAATCCTAAGATAAGGAAGTACATTAATAGTGAATGTTTTGAGCTTTAGATGGTATAATACTTCTAGGAGAAGAAATTATGGGGTTGAATAAAAAGATATTAATTGTTGAGGACGATTCATCACAACGCCAGTTGTTGGTGAAATGGATAGGGGAACTAAACGCACCCTATTCTATATATGCGGCTGCCACAGATCAAGAGGCTCTTGAAATTGCATTCAAAGAGCACATTGATCTATTTATCATGGACATAGAACTAAATTCTGAATTAAATGGTTTTGAGGTCGCCATGAAACTTAGGGCACTGCCAAGATATAATTTGACATGGATATTATTTTTGACAGTGGAAAGCAGATTTGAACTACAAGCCTTTAGAGAGGTGCAGTGCCATGCTTTTTTGGATAAGCCATATCCAAAAGAAGCTTTGCAGAATATGGTTAAAAAACTACTCGGTAACGTAGTGATCCATAAAGAGGTTGATCCAGACAAATTTTTGGTTGCCGAATCAGACCAAGTTCTGATTCGTATTAGATATGATGAGATTGTTTTCATTGAAGCCAAGGGGCGAGGTACAACGGTATATACCGTCAGGGGAAATTATCAACTGCCCTATAAATCCCTCAAAAGTATTGAGGCTGTTTTAGTAGAAGAGGAAGAGTTCTATAAAGCGCATCGATCTTTTATTATTAATACGCATTATGTTAAAGCCATTCACAAATTGGGTTTAAAGCAATACGAGATAGAGTTCTACAACTGTAAGTGGAGAAGCCTGTTGAGTCGAAAAAACAAAGAGGATCTTGAAACGATTATTGGATTGAGGAGGCGATAGTATGATCAATGAAATCGTAGGGACACTCCTAGAACTGTCAGTTTTTTTCTATGTGTTCTATAAGCTGTTAGATATTGATAGGTCAAGATTACTAAAATACTTGTTGCTGTATTTAAGCATGACGTCTTTGGTCGTAATTTCCAATCATTTCTTTTTAGGATATGGCGCTTTTTTATATGTGTTTACATTAATTTTTGCGCTTAAATGGTTTCTAAAAGAAAGTCTGTTTAAGGTCTTATTTGTATTTGTTTCGTCTATGATTGGCCTTTTGTCTATTGAAATAATTTTAATCCCGCTACTTGGACTTATCACTGAAAAGGAAGTGACGATAACGATTTTGGCCCTCTTAATCGCCAATGCTTTAACCGTTATACTCATCCACTTCTTTGAAGAAACCCTAAAAGGGCATGTCCAAAAATATGAAAACCGATACATCAACTTTATTGCTATAAACATATTTCTATATGCCTTTATTTATAAAATACTTTGGGATTATGACGAATCCATTGTTAGAGAAAATATGATTTACTTTGGTATTGCGATGTTATTACTGCTGATTGTGAATTATTTTGTTCATAGAGAGGTTGCATCCATCAGCGAACGTAATAAGGCACTTGAGGTGCAAGAAGAAATGAGAGAGACATTAGAACAGATGATACTTGAGATAAGGTCCAAACAACATGAATATAAAAACAATTTGACCACTGTCATCGGCATTTTGGAAACAAATGCACCAGAAGAAGCCAGTCAAAAAATTAATGAGTTTTTAAAAGAAGTATACACACATGACGCTTTTGACAGTGAGCTTCTGCAGATCGACAGGGATATTGTCAGGGCAGTCCTCTTTATGAAACGTTCAGAAGCGCATGAAAGAGGCATTGATTTTACCTATGATTGTAAAGTTTCTTTAAAAGAACTTTCAGTGCTAGATTATGAAGTCTCGCTAGTACTCAATAATTTGATCAACAATGCCTTTGATGCAGTGCATTTAGACGCGTTTCCAAAAGTGACTTTAGAGATTGGCTATGATAATGCCACAAAATGCTTTTTCTTTAAAACAAAAAACGCCGGACACAGTGTTGATCCAGCGAATTTATCAAAGCTTGCAGATAAGAATTTTACAACCAAGTCCGATCAGAAAAAAACAAGAGGATTTGGTCTAGCGACGGTTAAAAGCATTGCTAAAAAATACAATGGTCATATTGAATTGTATTTTGAGAATGCGGACATCGTCATTAAAGTGCTATTTTCTTGATGGTGGTTCAACTTCACCTAAGAATAGAAACGAAGATGTAGAAATGATTAGACCAGCCATAGCCACAAAAAATAAACCAATCGTATTATAAAAGCCTTTCATAACGGATACCTCCTATTAACAACTGCAATGAGAAAACAATAAGTGACAGTGTAAAAAGTTTGATTTGACCTGCATACAGTGCAAACACATATAAAAGCAAGGTCAATATTGCCGTCATGAATCGTTTAAGAGGAATTGAATTTTTATTATAATCATATCGGTTTAATGGGATAATTGGTGTGAATATGTATAGGATTATGAGCGATGTGGTGATTAATAGAAAAATACCATATGATTGGAGTGTGAAGAACTGATGTAAATAGAGTATGGTGGTGTACATGATAAACGATCCAAATAGACATGTGTAATAATTTGAAAAATGAAAGCCGCCAGCAACAAGTCTAATGCAACTGAAGATAGAAAAAGAAAAGATAAATGGGGCACTTAAGTTCATTTTGTAGTAGAAAAACCAAAGCAAAAAGAACTTACTGATTTCTCCCAAAAGGGTCTCAATTGCATAACGAATTGTATCTGTTTGCGAAGCTTCCAGATTACTTGCATGTCTCACAATATGCTTTGACATTTTTACTGAAAGTTGATGCAACACTGAATACACATCCTTTCAAAAAAAAAGATGATAAGAATCACTATCTAGGAGAAGAAGTGGGTTATGGAAATGCGACTTATCATCTTGTTTTTATGTCCTTAGCTTAACATAATTCTACTAAACATCAATAGAAGTGTAACGAAAGGTTCACTGGATGTAATGAAAGGGCTAAACTTCTCCAAACACTGCCAATTGAGGTTTTAAATTCCTATGATTTATGAGAAAATATTTTTTACGAAAAACCGATCAAATTCATTATGTTAACCTGGTAAAAAATGTAGACTTGATATAATTAGCATATTTGATATAATTAGAGCATATATATTTAAAGCGAAGATAGGGAAAAGTATTTTGATCACTAGATCTAAAGAGAGGTTCTATTGGTGAGAGGAACTGGTCGGTATCAAATGAAGTGCACCCTTGAGTGAAACCTGAATTAAGTATGGAATCCGGTGATGCGTTATAATCATGAGAGTTGGACCTTGTCTGAGCAGAGTGGAACCGTGCGAATGTGCACCTTTGCGGAGAAGGTTTTTTTATGTTAAAAATCAATGATGGAGGTACGATATGAAACTGTATAATAGTATGACCAAGCAAAAGGAAGAGTTTAAACCAATTGAACCTGGAAAGGTTAAAATGTATGTGTGCGGACCGACTGTTTACAATTTTTTTCATATTGGAAATGCAAGACCTTTTCTGATGTTTGACGCGTTTAGACGTTATTTGGAATACAGGGGTTTTGAAGTGACATATGTTCAAAATTTTACAGATGTTGATGATAAAATTATTAAGAAGGCAAATGAAGTTTCTGTGGAAAGCACAGAAATAAGTGAATTATATATTGAAGAATATTTTAAAGATGCAGATGCACTTGGCATTAATCGTGCGACACACCATCCTAAAGTAACTGAAAACATGGATGAAATTATCAACTATATTAAGGATTTAGTAGATTCGAATTTTGCCTATGAAATTGATGGTAACGTTTATTTCTCGGTTTCATCTTTTAAAGACTATGGTAAACTTTCCAAACAAGCTATCGAAGATTTAGAAGCTGGTGCAAGAATAGATATAAGTGAAGAAAAGAGAAATCCAATGGATTTTGCACTTTGGAAAAAGAAAAAAGAGGGTGAACCTGCATGGGAGAGTCCTTGGGGTGAAGGTAGACCAGGCTGGCATATTGAATGTTCAGTTATGAGTACTAAGTATCTTGGTGAGACCATAGACATTCATGCAGGCGGCCAAGATCTAATTTTCCCTCATCATGAGAATGAAATCGCACAAAGTGAAGCAAAAACAGGTAAAACCTATGTTAACTATTGGATGCACAATGGTTATATCAATATTGAAAATCAAAAGATGTCTAAATCTTTAAACAATTTTTTCACAACGAGAGAAATCCTAGAAGCTTTTGATGCGGATGTCATTCGATTTTTCATGCTGTCGGCTCACTATAGAAATCCAATCAATTTTAGTAGAGAATTGCTCGAAAGCGCTAAAAATGGTTTAGACCGTCTCTATACTTTAAAAGATAATTTAGACTATCTCATAGAGAATGCTGTAGAGGCTGACCTCAATGAGGCTGAAGAGAATACCTTGGTCGAAGTAGAGCGTTTTAAAGTTAAGTTTATTGATGCTATGGATGATGATTTTAATACGGCAGATGGTATTGCTGCGATTTTCGAATTAACGCGTTATTTAAATACCGAAGCAAAAGCAACTTCTTCAAAAGCCTTTCTCCAAAAGTCAAAACAGGTGTTTGAAGAACTCACCAATGTCCTAGGGATTGTACAAAAGGAAAAAGAGTCTATCGATGCGCAAATTGAAGCTTTAATTGCAAAAAGACAAGAGGCTCGAAAAAACAAGGACTTTGCTTTATCAGATCAAATTAGAGATGAACTAAAGCAACAGGGCATTATATTAGAAGATACACCTCAAGGGGTGAAATGGCATAGAGAGTCATAGGAGATTTGGATGAATGAATTTTTAGAAGCGTTGGCGCTCAAAGAATTAAAGCAAATGGATGTTCAGATGTTGAACCCTTTAAAATTAGCATACCTCGGCGATGCGGTTTATGAAGCTTACATTCGAACCTACATTATTTCAAAGTTTACCATGACCCCCAATGAAATGTCTAAACTGGCTGTAAAATATGTCAAGGCATCTGCTCAAGCAAAAATTGCTTTGACCCTTCAATCTGAGTTGACGGAGGAGGAGTGGACCATCATTAAGCGAGGCCGAAATCAGAAGTCTGGCAGTGTTCCTAAAAACGCAGTCTTGAGTGATTACAAGTATGCAACTGGCTTTGAGGCCTTAATTGGCTATTTGTACCTTGTGGGTAATAAGGATAGAGTTTATGAACTTATTTCAAGGGCCATTTCAATAATTGAGTCACCAGATGTTGACGAAAAAACGGAGGATGCGACTATTGAATAGCGCAAACTAAAGTAGATAAAGGTAGAGTGAAATTATGAAGATGAATGGAAGAGAAAAAATACTTTTAATAAGTGTGATATTGTTGCTAATGGTCATCAGTGTGAAATCAGTGGCCTTTGACGCCTTTAAGCCAAGTACTGATTCAGAAAAAAGTATGGTGGTTGAGGCTGAACAATTTATCGATCAAAAGCATGATGGTTTTTTATACACGTCACACTTGTTGTCAACACGAATTATTGAAGTGGCAAAAACTGATGAAGGTTTAACCAAAGTTCACTATCGCAGATATGTTCTCTATCTGTTCCCTTTTGGTGATGAATATCAGGATATAGAAGAGTAGGAGGAAGCTGATGAAAGTAGTGATAATTGCGCATACACCAGACATTGAGAAAGTTGTGGCTTCTGCAGCCAAGCTTTGTTATTCACCAGTTGGCGTAGAAGAAATATCAGAATCAATGGCTGACGATCAAGCCAATTCTTTTTTAGAGAAGCTAATGACATTTGGACATTATTCGCCTCTTGAACATGCGAGTTTTACATTTGCAGTAGAGGGTGTCAGTAGGGTCTTGACACATCAACTTGTAAGACACAGAATTGCTTCGTATTCTCAGCAATCACAGCGATATGTTAAACTGGATCAGTTTGAATATATTATACCGCCTGCAATTGAAGCGAATGAAGATGCAAGAGCTCTCTTTGTTGAAGCAATGCAAGCAGACCAAGCTGCCTATGATGCTTTGACAGATATTTTAGAGGCATCGTTAATAGAAACTTATCTGGGCGAAGGCATGACTGAGAAAAAAGCAAAAGCTGCTGCTGAAAAGAAGGCTATTGAAGATGCGCGCTTTGTGTTTCCAAATGCATGTGAAACTAAGATTGTCCTCACCATGAATTTGAGATCCCTTCATAACTTTTTCGAACACCGTTGCTGTGAGCGTGCCCAATGGGAAATTAGGGCTCTAGCAACGGAGATGCTTAAGCAAGTTAAAGGGGTTGCACCAACATTATTTGCAAATAGTGGACCATCGTGTGTAAGCGGTCCTTGTAAAGAAGGTAAAATGACTTGTGGGAAAAGCGTTGAGGTAAGAGCCTTGTTTAATGCCCTATGATTTAAGTGAACAACTATAAATTTAGTAAGTTACGATAGCATAAGATGGTTTATATAAAATATGCAAATAAATATAAACTGTGATGCAGTTTTATTGAATAAGAAAGGATCTTTGGAATGGAAGATATCATTTTTGGACGTAATCCCGTATTAGAAGCTTTGGAAGCTGGGAGAGATATCAATAAGTTAATTATTTTAGAGGGTTCAAGAGATAAAGTCCTTCAAAAGATAATCAATGAAGCAAAAGCAAAACGTATTGTGATTCAATTTTCCGAGAGAAAGATCTTGGATCGTGCTGCAGAGGGTGAAAGTCATCAGGGTGTTATTGCTTATGTTGCAGCCTATCAATATTTTGAAATTGAAGACATATTAGAAGTGGCTAAAAGCAAGGGTGAAGACCCATTTGTGATCATCTGTGATGAAATCAATGACCCTCATAATCTAGGGAGTATTATAAGAACTGCTGATGCTGTAGGCGCGCATGGTGTGATCATTCCCAAGCGAAGAAGTGCGGCACTAAATCAAACGGTGGCAAAAACGTCGGTTGGCGCTATTGAATATGTTAAGGTGGCAAGGGTTACAAATATTGCTGTAACAATAGACCAACTCAAGGAAATGGGTTTTTGGATTGTGGGGACAGATATGTCTAATCAAACCTATTATGAAGCAAATCTCACTGGTAGCATTGGTGTTGTTGTAGGCAATGAAGGAAAGGGTATGAGCAGACTTGTTAAAGAGAAATGCGATTTTGTGGTCTCTATACCAATGAATGGTCATGTGGATTCATTGAACGCTTCGGTTGCGTCTGGCATAGTGATGTATGAGGTACTTAGACAAAGGAGAATATCAAAAAAATAATTTGGTAATTGAGTGCTTTATATAAGAAGAAAAAATAAGTTTTTAATAACCCCTCATTATTTCTTTAATGTGGAAGTGACATATTAAACTTAAAAGTCTGATTAAATGAACTGCTTGACGTTAGGAATATTAATAATATATAATATTTTTGTGAGTTTAGATGTGGATAATTGCAAAAACAGAATAAAATGGATTTGTAGGCATATGGAGGATTTCTGAATGGAGCGACTAATAATTACAGACAGACCCAGTTACGATTTTTCGAGCGAAGAAATTCTTGTAGAACTTGCAAAAAAAGGTGATTCTAAAGCCCAGGAAGAACTCATCAAAAAATATAAAAATTTTGTGAGATCGAAGGCAAGAACTTATTTTCTGATTGGCGCAGACCGTGAGGATATCATACAAGAGGGAATGATTGGTCTTTTTAAGGCGATTCGTGACTATCAACCTGATAAAATCTCCTCTTTCAGAACCTTTGCAGAACTTTGTATTAAACGTCAGATGATAACGGCAATTAAAACGGCTACTCGGCAAAAACATATTCCGCTGAATTCATATGTTTCATTGAATAAGCCGATTTTTGATGAAGAATCTGATCGTTCCATGTATGAGATGATTACCAACAGCAAGGAGCTGGATCCAGAGCATTTGGTGATTAGGAAAGAAGAAATTGATATGATTGAAGCCAAAATGGGAGAGGTTCTTAGTGATCTTGAATGGCAGGTCCTTAACTCATATTTAGATGGACAAACCTATCAGGAAATTGCAATTCAGATGAATCGCCATGTAAAATCAATTGACAATGCCCTTCAACGCGTTAAAAAGAAGTTGGAAAAGTTTCTAGAAGACAAAAACTGAAGTACAGGGTTTTTTAATGAATTATAGACATATAAAAACAAAGTTTAGAGATTGATGTTCATAAATAAATGCATGGCATTTATTTAATATATACGAAATTGTTTCTCTGTCTTAAAGCTTGATACATAATCCTGAAAGGGTTTAGATGGAATCTGTTTAAGCAAAAAGCGATTTCAAAATATACTATTATATAAGGGAGGATTACTCAAAATGGCAAAGCAAAAATTTGAAAGAAATAAGCCGCATTGTAATATCGGAACAATTGGTCACGTTGACCACGGTAAAACAACTTTAACAGCAGCAATTACAAAAGTATTATTCGAGAAATACGCATTAGGACAAAAAGTA
>NZ_JBVBZF010000058.1:0-14625 GCF_057447755.1 Fusibacter sp.
TCAGTGACTCGGTTTACTGGGGACATGACGATGCCATAGCCATGTGTGTATTTTAGGTATTGATTAAGCCATGTCATGGCCTTGTTGTCGAGCTTGTATTGATTGAGCTCTCTAGGCGTTATGAATACTTGGGTGTACTCACCATCTATCATATAGCGGTCCACATCAATATCATAAAAATCGTAGTAAAGTCTTATGCTTTGAATTTGATTAAAAGTTTGTTTAAGGGGCCTAGCGTCGTTGATCCTGATGTTTTTAATGGTTTCTTCATTATTGAGAATAGAGGTTTGATTTAAATTTTCGGAATAGGGATATTCCACGAGTTCTACAGCATCAAGCTTATAAGCCTTTTGAGTGAAATTGATATTGTATTCAAGATATTGCGTTTCCTTTGAAATTTCATCAGGTTCTACAATTAATTGCTGTACCACACTACCTGAAATACTGAATATTAGCCAAGAAATGGATAGGAGTGCAGGTCCGATTATGAAGTAACGCAGTTTGTTCTTGTGAAAGGCAATGACAGTAAGGACTGCAGAGACTACTGCGAGTATGGCATAAACTCTGTAGGACCAAAGTGTAACGACGATGTCTGTATAGCTTGCACCAAATGCGACACCTCTTGTGGAGTACAAGAGTCCAAAGGTATTGGTTAAGAAGAAAACACTCAAAATCAAGAAGCAACTGGCAAGCAGATAACTTATTTTTTTAAATAAGCTTCTGAAGAAAGGACCTTTTAGATTATTAGAAATGGATTCAAATGTAACCTCAGTGACATTTGCATATTTCTGATTAATCAGGGCAAGTTCTAACAGGACTGTCCCAAAGATGATCATTGCAAGGAAAAATATCAGTAAACGCATTAAGGTTCTTATGAAAGGGAGTACAAAAATATAAAAACTGATATCCAGGTGAAAGATGGGGTCTAACTGATGAAAAGAGACCGCATTAATCATTTTTAGGAAATCGAGCCAAAGGCTGTTGGTGATCACAAGCGCAAATAGGGCACCAATCACAAAAGCAACCCAGGCATGGTATTTTTTAACAGGGTTTTCTGTTACCATAACCGCCTTTAACTTAGGATAAGCCAGGTATGATTTATAAATCATTCTAAAATAAATGGTGAGAAAAAGGCTATAAAAGAGCCAAATAGGAACGAATAGTATGAGCTTTGTAAAGAGACGTGTCAAAAACACGCTTTCGAAAGTCACTGATTTAAACCAAAGTAAATCAGTCACAAGACCGATGCCCTTTCCTAGAATTAGGATTAAAAGGGTCAAGATTCCTATAAATAATCGGATTTTATCTTTCTTAGTTTTAAACATAAGTGCCTCCATCAAATACAATCACTTCAAAAATAAAGCCTCTATTTAATTTTATACCCTCAAAAAATATTAAAACCCATCAAAGTCGATTATGCAAAGTGATTTGCACAACCGCTTGATGGGTTTCTATCTACCCAAACTAGGGTGAATGGGAAAATTAAGCTTTATTGACTGAACCGAAAAGTTCCATTTTTTCTTTTACAGTTGCTTTGATTGCTTCAAAACCAGGTGCTAATAATTTTCTTGGGTCAAAGCCTTTACCTTCAAGATCTTTACCAGCTTCGATGTATTTTCTTGTTGCAGCTGCAAAAGATAATTGACACTCAGTATTAACGTTGATCTTAGCAACGCCAAGGCTAATTGCTTCTTTGATCATGTCTGCTGGAATACCAGTACCACCATGTAATACGAGAGGCATATCACCAGTAAGTTTTTGGATATTGTCAAGTGTTTCGAAGTTAAGACCTGCCCAGTTCTCTGGGTATTTACCGTGAATATTACCGATACCAGCCGCTAACATATCAACGCCAAGATCAGCAATTAATTTACATTCGTTTGGATCTGCATTTTCACCAGCACCAACAACGCCATCTTCTTCGCCACCGATTGAACCAACTTCAGCTTCAACTGAAATACCCTTTGAAGATGCGAATTCGATGATTTCTTTTGTTTTTTGGATATTTTCTTCTATTGAATAGTGTGAACCATCAAACATAACTGAAGAAAAACCAGCTTCGATACATTTTTTAGCGCCTTCAAAACTACCATGATCAAGGTGAACAGCAACTGGTACAGTGATTTTAAGTTCTTCAATCATACCATTTACCATACCCATAACAGTTTTATATCCGCCCATGTATTTACCAGCACCTTCAGAAACACCAAGAATTACTGGAGAATTGTTTTCTTGTGCTGTAAGTAAAACAGCTTTTGTCCACTCTAAGTTGTTAATGTTGAATTGACCTACTGCGTATTGACCTGCTTTTGCATCTTTTAACATTTGACTTGCTGATACTAACATAATAAAGCCTCCTAAAATTATTTATTAATTATATCCACTGGGATAAAATATGTCTACGTGGACTTTGACAGTCCCTTTGCTTATGTTTAATATTATAATGATTTTTAGGCAAAAAAGAAAGTCTTTTTTTGTGATCCATAAAAAGTTTACATTTTGAAGTCATGGATTGGTAAGGCGTTTTCATGACTGAAGGGATGAGATATAATAAGAGATAGGAATTTATAGATTAATCAAAAGGAGTATGGATTATGAAAAATTATTTTAAAGATGAGGACATTGCCTTTATCACAGTAGGTGAAGGTGTGAAAAGAAAAATTAAAGCACACCATGCCAATATAATGTGTGTAGAAGTTCATTTTGAAACAAATTCGATTGCACCAGTGCATACACATGAACATGAACAGGTGACTTATGTGATCTCAGGCCAGTTCGAGTTTGAAATAGAAGGAAAGAAAACTTTAATAGGTGCAGGTGATTCGATTTATTTGCAAGCCAATATTCCACATGGTGTTGTTTGCAAAAGCGGTGGTGTAGTTCTGGATCATTTTACACCAATGAGACAAGATTTTTTATAAGGCGACTTTAGTTTAAATGATTAAAAAAACAAACAGGGGCATTAAAGTGCCCCTGTTTGTTTTCATTATATACAACAAAATTTGAGCCAAAAGCTGTGATGAGAAATGTTTAATCTCAAACAGCGTCAGCGAAAATTGGTTTGAGACATCGAAGGTGGCTCAAATGTTGTTTAAGATAAAAAATCAGATCAGTGATTGAGAAATATTAGGCGAGGTGCTGAACGTAGAACCATTTATTTTGTTCCATATGAAGGTCATCGTACGTTACAAATGAATCCTTAAAAGATTTTTTCAAGCTTAGGACGCGTTTATGGGCATAATCTAAATAGGTATTGTAAGTAGATGGCAGAGCAGGTGGCTCAGAAACTGGCCAATCCATTTTTTCAAATTCAATGGATGATTCAAAATTGAATTCTGGAATAGTGACACCAGAGTGAAGCTGGAGGGACTTCCAATCACCAGATTTTAGATCTAATTCATACTCCTGTAAAAATAGATAACCAAAATCGGCAATAAATTGAATGGCATCACAAATGAAATTGACTTGGTCAATGGTCATGACGTAATGAAAGTTAACTCTAATCCACCCAGGTTTTAGTGAGTGTGTACCATTTCTGATAAAGGACCTGAAAACCTCCGAGGTCGTTTCATTGATACCTAGAAGAGAATGACCATAAGGTCCTGCACAGGCACAGCCAGCTCTGGATTGTATACCAAACAAATCATTTAAAAGGCGTGCTACGAACCGATGATGCAAATATCCGTCTTTATACTTAATATTAAAGGAAAGAATGCTGATGCGTTTCTTTGGATCAAGAGGTCCTAAAATATCTACATTTGTATTTTCCGAAAGCTCTTCAATGACTTTTGATATATATTGATGTTCTATGGCTTCTATCTGATCGATGCCAATTTCTGATTTAAGTTCTAGCGCTAGACAGGTTTTTAAAATCTGTAAAATACCTGGTGTACCAGCTTTTTCACGTGACTCGGGATCAAGTGAAAAGTCATAGCCAAAAGAGCTGACATAATCCACAGTTCCGCCACCAGCAACGGTTGGAGATATATGATTGTTGTATATTTTCTTGTTGATCACAAGTAGACCACTTGAGCCCGGACCACCCAAAAATTTATGAGGTGAAAGATAGATGGCGTCGAAATAAGCTAAGTTGCTGTGGTTCATATCTATTTTCACATAGGGTCCACTTGCGGCAAAGTCAAAGCATGCAAGTGCATTGTGAGTATGGAGAAGGGTTGCAATCTCATAAACGGGTGATTTAATACCACTGACATTGGATGCTGCAGAAAATGAACCGATTTTTAGTCGATTTTTGAATTGAGGTTGGGATAATTTATCATCCAAATCTTTAAGATCAATCGAACCTTCGGAATCTAGGTTGATTCTCACAACCTCTGCAATACTCTCACGCCAGATGAGATCGTTGGAATGATGTTCATATGGACCAATGAATACAACAGGTCTTTGATTCACAAAAGTTTTTAGAGGTTGGTTTAAATGTTGTTCGAGACTTGGCGGTACATAGAGTCCTAAAATCTCACATAATTTGTGAATTGCTCCTGTTGATCCAGTACCCACAGGAATAATATAGTTATCACTTGTGGCACCAAGTAGTGCTTTGATGCGTTGCTCGGCATCATGAACGAATGTTGTCATCGTCTTTCCTGTATAACTGTCTTCTGTATGGGAATTTGCATAAGATTCTTGAATGTTCAAAAGATACTTTTCTATAAAGCTCACCGTTCTTCCAGAAGCGGTATAGTCTGCATAGGTAACAAGTCTTTTACCATATTGGGTTTGGATGACTTTATTGTTACCGATGAGTTGATTTCTAAGTGTGTTTATAGTTAGTTTCATTATTAGTGCCCCCTTATTAAAATTCTGACGCCAATTGGAGTTTTCCAATGACGTCAGAATGACTTTACCCTATTTGGTTATTTTTTTCTGTAAAAGTTAACTTCGCACTTGTCGTGACCTTGAGCGATGGTCTTGCCAAGTTCGAAATCGAACTGGGTAAATCGACTTTCTATGCCTCGGTCGCCACACATTGCAATATCACAAAGTTTATCTAAGAAATCACCTTCTATACCCACCGATTGCCATGCCGTTACAAGAGGACAGTGGCCGTATTCCAGTCTAAGGGCATCTTCTGTGATTTCGTTGACCTTTATTTCAAAAATATTACGGATATCTTCCGTAAAAAAGGTGTTTCCAAAGGAGACAAGGCTGTCTTTGTCGTCCATTCGCGACTTGATGCCATCACCATGTATAAGACCGGTCTTAAAAATGGCATCTCTACCTAATGCCTCCCAATCAAGCCCTTTCTCCTTTGCTTCTTTTAGGATTAAGCCCATCCAAAGACCTCTATGGATAATGGCACCTCTGATTTTATTGATTTCTGAATTTGAAGTATTTTTAGGTTGATTTATAATACTCATAGCGAAATAGCCTCCTTTTTTTTAGAAAAACATATTGACGAATAGACCTGCAATGATTACTGATCCAGATGTTGCACTCACAAATCCTGATACTAGAGTTTTAGGGAGAAAATGTTCAAGTAGGAGTTTGTACTCTTCATCTGTCTCAGAGAGCAGTTTGGCAGATTCATTGCTTAACACATAACTTGCTGGAAACCCACCAGCTATGGTTCCAAGACCAATGGCAAAGGACATGGCTTTACTGAGACCGAGTCGTTTACCAAGTGGAATCGTAAATAGGGCTATACCCACTGTTGCAAGTGTTATCAAGATTACAAAATTTAAAATGATGGACTTTAAAACTTCAATGGTAACGCTATTAAGACCAGAGAATACGAACATCATAATGATTGTGATAAAAAGACCAAAACTTCTAGAAAGTTCCAGTGGTTTTCTTTCGATAAACCCAACCTCCGCGGCAAGAACACCGATGAGCAAGGCGAAAACATACTTTGAGACGGCGCCATTTGTAAGGGTTTGAAGATAACTTGATATAACAACAAGCACCAATGTTTTTAGCAAAATAATATAATCTGTTTGAAATTCTTTTGGTGTATCGGGAAAAATCTTAAATTTGGATGTTTTTTCAGATGCTTTTTCAGAACCTAGATTGTATTGGCTCAAATCAAGTTGTCCTGATCTAAATTGTTTAAGGATATTGCGTCCTTCAATTTTTAAACAAGTATTGATTAAAGGGAAACCGACAAAACCTTGTAATACATACATTGCCATTGCAATTACAACGAGGTAGTCATTGCCCTTAACAGCACCTTGCATGATAATGGCTGAAACCAAGCCTCCTGTGAGTGGTGGTGTCGCAGTTGCTGCAATTTCGGTACCGACCAAGAGCCTTCCAAGGGTCATGAGAATGACGCAGATTCCCGCCATGCCAGCAAGTGTAACGACGACAGTTTTCCATTGGGCAATAAGCTCATCTTTGTCAAGCATAGTGCCAAGATGTGTTACCATAATCATGACGAAAAGACCTGGTAAAGCAGGTCCGACGCCTGCAATTGTAAGAATATCTTTGGGAAAGATTGTCCAAAATCCTACGATAAAAAGGGCTGCTGTAACAAAGATTGAAGGTATCAGTGCTTTTGTTTTTATTGAAATAATCTCTCCAATTGCAAGTGCAACTAGCATTAATAAAAATGCTTCTCCAGAATTTATCGTATATTCGCCTAACAAGCTTTTGTAGATTGTAAAATAGCCAATTAGAAGTGCCAGTCCCAAAATAATGACGCCATATAGAAGCCCGTTTTTATTTGATTTTTCATTTTCCAAGACTTTGGTTCTTAACTCATTTTCCATAAAATGTCCCCTCCTAAAATCATTTAATATGATGCCCCAGTGTAAATACTTTCACCACCTTTAAAAATGTGTAACGCGTTCACACTATTTTAATACGCAAGATGTGTGCCAAGTTTGATTACAAATTTTAAGTAAGCAATATTTGTTAAAATTTCAATGTATTTCATCAAAGTGTGTCTTTTGAAGCCTTAAAAGAATGCCTATAATTATCAAAATGATAAATTATAAGGCGAATTTTATTATCATTTTGATAATTAGATTGTTTAATTCTTATAAAACGCCAGAATATCAAAATCTATATGGATTATCATTTTGATAATTATAATAAAAAAGCAAAGCAAATGATCTTTAGTGTTATGGAAGTTAATCATAACGAATACTGAAAGGCGATCAAATGTTTTGCTTATTAAAAGGTGTTGAGGAATCTTTACTCGAGATTGTATTTTTTAATTTTTCGATATAGCGTGGCAATACCAATGCCCAAGACTTGAGCAATTTTATTTTTGTCTTCCAAACCAGAGCCATAAAGGGCAAGGGCTTCTTTAATCATTCTTTGCTCCATTTCTTCAAGAGTCATTTGAACACTTTCGTTTTCAGGTCTATGGTCTGTTGTGAGAATTCGCTTTGGAATGCTATTCATTGTAATGGACTGTGTTGTTTCCATATTTACAGCATATTCAATGACATTCTCAAGTTCCCTGACATTGCCTTTCCATGGATTTTTAATTAGAATTGCTTCAACATTT
Organism: Fusibacter sp.; assembly: GCF_057447755.1. Classification (NCBI taxonomy): domain Bacteria; kingdom Bacillati; phylum Bacillota; class Clostridia; order Eubacteriales; family Fusibacteraceae; genus Fusibacter; species Fusibacter sp. Next base: position 7,475 of record NZ_JBVBZF010000058.1, read on the forward strand.
TTATTGAAATCCTGAATGTTCTTGTTGAGTTTCTTATTATAATGATTTAAGAAGTACTGTAACAAAGTTTTGATGTCACCTGTACGCTCTCGGAGTGGTGGAATTGTAATCGGAATGACGCTTAGTCTATAAAAGAGATCCTCCCTGAAGGCGCCTTCAGTCACCATTTTTTCTAGAGCTTTGTTAGTGGCTGCTATGACTCTGACATCAAGTGCAATGCTTTTATGCCCTCCAATTTTTTCAATGCTCTTTTCTTGTAGGACTCTAAGGAGTTTTGTTTGAAGGTGAATGGGTACATCACCAATTTCGTCGAGAAATATGGTACCACCTTGAGCCAATTGGAATTTACCAAGTTTTCCACCCTTTGTAGCCCCAGTAAAAGAACCTTCTTCATAGCCAAATAACTCACTTTCCAAAAGACTTTCGGGAATTGCAGCACAGTTGAATGCAATAAAAGGTTTTTCACGGCGATTACTACTATAGTGAATGGCCCTAGCAAACAATTCCTTTCCTGTACCACTTTCGCCTAAAATCAATATGGTTGAGTTGCTATTTGAAACATGGCGAGCACGTTCTTTTGCCTGATTGATTTCATAACTCTCACCGATGATATCTTCAAAGTGTGTGGATTGATTATTTAAAGAGATTGTATTGACCACATTAAAGATGTCCTCCATTTTTTTAAATACCAAGATGGAACCTGCGCTTTTAGTTCCGAGAAGAACTGGCTTTCCAGAGACGAATGAATGAAATTCGCGATTCCCTTTATTGATGGAAAGCTCAACATTATGAAATGGTTTTTTTTGAATTACAAGGTTTTGAATATAGGATTCCGGTAAAATTTCATAGATTCTCTTTTCTTTCGTGTGATTTGGCATTGATGAGAGAATTTCCTTGATGAAGGCATTTTTATAAACAATATAGCCTTGTTCATCCACTGCGATGATGCCCTCATCAACAGAGTCTATGATTGCAACCATTTGATTAATGGCCACTTGGAGTTTGTCAGACGCTTCTTGTTCCAATGCCTTGCTGACAATGAGGTCTGCCATTCTGGTCAAGAACTCGATGAGGTTTGTCTGATTATCGAGTAAAGTATTTCGATATTCTTCTGAAATGGCAATAAGGCCTATTGCACCTAAAGTATCAGCATCGTGTTGGATTGGAATACAGATCATAGCTTGTAGGTTGCACTTGTCCTTTTCTTTACAGACAATACAGTTTTCATTGTCTTCTTTTCCAGAGATAACAACTGGTTTCCCTGATTTGAGCACAGAACCGATGACGTAGGTATCTTTAATATATAATACCTCAAGATCAAAGTGCTTTTTTGTATCTCCAATCTTATGAAACTCATTATCGGATATGATGACATCCATGTTGAGGACACTGGCAATCGCTTCCGAAATTTCCTGAACCACATCTTTGATTTTAATAAGTTTAATCATATACAACTCCTAGTTGATAGCCATCCATTTGAAAGATACTGATGAGGACGCAATCTGTTATAGTGTTCATTTTAATCATAGTATTCAGAAAATTCAAGCGATTTGACGAGGATATCTTTTTAAATCAATAAAAAATTACATTTTAATCAAGGATTTTTTATAATCTCAATATGAATTTAAAAATTTTCCTTGATATTATTTGATTCTGCGATAAAATAAAAATAACATATATTTGTTTCAGTGTTGATCAAAGCTAAGGTTTATGATTTGTTATAGAGAGCTAACGGTTGGTGAAAGTTAGTACAAATAGAAGCCCCTCCACTTTGGGAGCTGTCGACGAAGAGTCGAAGGGTATGCCCTTTATAGCTGTAACGAGATGGTGACCTTGATAAGGGGTCGCAATTTGGGTGGCAACGCGGTACTTCCGTCCCATGTTTGGGGTGGAAGTTTTTTTATTGTAAATCATTCATTTTCATCCAGTTTAGAGCAAGGATGTTCAAAAGTGGTTTGTGACAATTGTGAAATGACTCAAATGTTGTTACATATAACGAGATTTGAGACTAAAGTGCAATCGTAAATTTTTACCCTGATAGGTTTTAGGAATTAAGTATTTTAATCTTAAGAAGGTGGTGTAGATATGTTAGATATCAAATTGGTGAGAAGTAATCCAGAGCTCGTGAAGGAAAACATGAGAAAGAAATTTCAAGATCATAAGATCATTTTGGTGGATGAGGTTATTGAGCTTGATGAAGCTTACAGAGCTGCAAAGACGAGAGCAGATGAGCTTAGAGGGGTAAGAAATGCCGTCAGTAAAGAAATCGGTGGCTATATGGCCAAAGGCATGAAGGAAGAAGCTGAGAAAACCAAGGAAAAAGTAGCAGCAATCGGTGCTGAACTTGAAGAACTTAAAGTTAAAGAGCAAGAGCTTTCTGAGCAAATTAGAGAGAGAATGCTTGTGATCCCAAATATTATTGACGATTCTGTACCATTAGGTAAGGATGATAGCGAAAATGTTGAAGTTGAAAAATTTGGTGAGCCTGCAGTGCCTGCATTTGAAGTGCCATACCATGTTGAAATCATGGAGAAGTTAAAAGGAATTGACCTTGAAAGTGCACGTAAAACAAGTGGAAATGGTTTTTACTATTTAAGAGGTGATATTGCAAGACTTCACTCAGGCATCTTATCTTATGCACGTGACTTTATGATCGATAGAGGCTTTGAATACTATATTCCGCCTTTCATGATTCGTTCTGAAGTGGTAACAGGTGTTATGAGCTTTGCTGAAATGGAAAACATGATGTATAAAATAGAAGGCGAGGACCTATACCTAATCGGGACAAGTGAGCATTCTATGATTGGTAAGTTCATCGACAACCTTATGGATGAAGAAGAATTGCCACAAGCACTTACAAGCTATTCACCTTGTTTTAGAAAAGAAGTTGGTGCACATGGTATTGAAGAAAGAGGCGTTTACCGTATTCATCAATTCGAAAAGCAAGAGATGATTGTGGTCTGTAAGCCAGAAGAAAGTCCAGAGTGGTTTGAAAAGCTCTATAACAATACGATTGACTTCTTTAGAACACTCGATATCCCTGTAAGAGCACTTGAGTGCTGTTCAGGTGACTTGGCTGACCTAAAAGTGAAGAGTATTGACGTTGAAGCATGGTCACCACGTCAGAAAAAGTACTTTGAGGTCGGTAGCTGTTCAAACCTTGGAGACGCTCAAGCGAGAAGACTTGGCATAAGAGTGAGAAACAAGGAAGAAGGAAACTACTTCCCACACACATTGAACAACACTGTGGTTGCACCTCCTAGAATGCTGATTGCTTTCCTTGAGAACAACTTACAGGAAGATGGTTCTATCAGAATTCCAAAGCCACTTCAAATGTATATGGGTGGTAAAGAGGTTATTAAGTAGATTACGATGAGAATCAATAAGGGATCTTTCAAGACCTTGTTGATGAATGCATTTTAAAAAGTAAAGGTCATTTCTTCAATGTGGAGAAATGACCTTTTTTTTGTGTCTATTCTATGGTTGAAACATAATTTGAGTAATAGCCATTGCCCCAATGGTGCATGCTCTTGATAATGGGCATTAAATCTTGTCCGACCTTTGTCAAATCGTATTCGACTTTTGGTGGTACAACTGGATAGACCGTTCTTTTAATCAAATGGTCAACTTCAAGTTCGCGCAGCTGCTGTGTCAACATTTTAGGCGTAATTTGAGGCATTATTTTTCTGAGCTCATTAAATCTCAAGGTGCCTTTTGTTCCAAGATGCCATAGGATTAGTGGCTTCCATTTGCCACCGATAATTTCCATTGTGATTTCAAATGTACAAGAATAACTTTTATCCTTGAAGGCCAGTTTATCGTCTGAATTGAGGTTTTTCATGGTGCCCCTTTCTCAATGAGATATTCACAGTATCTTTTTAGATACTATAGCACTGAAAAGTGCGTACTTGCGTAAATAAAACTACTTGTATACAATAATAGCATAAGTCGAACATAGGTACAAGAAGAGGAGAATGTGAAAATGAAAGTAATTGCAATTAATGGAAGTCCTAAAAAAGAAGGCAACACATACCATGCCATTAAAATAGTGGCAGATGAACTTGAAAAAGAAAATATTGAAGTGGAGATTATTCATGTGGGTAATCAGGTCATAAGAGGTTGTATGGGCTGTAATGCCTGTATGAAAAATAGAGATAGCAAGTGTATTTTTAATGATGATATCGTCAATGAAACCATTCAAAAAATTAAAGAAGCAGATGGTTTATTACTTGGAAGCCCAGTCCATTATTCAGCAATTGGTGGCACTATGAAGTCGTTTTTAGACAGAGTATTCTATGCAGGTGGAAAAGAGACTTTTAGACACAAGGTCGGTGCTTCACTTGTGGCAGTAAGAAGATCAGGTGGTGTGCCAGCCTTTAATCAACTCAATAATTTTATCAATTATGCTGAGATGGCTATGCCAAGCTCTAACTACTGGAATGTCATTCACGGTGCTGCACCTGGTGAAGTCTTACAAGATCAAGAGGGCGTGCAAATCATGCGTATACTGGGAAAAAATATGGCGTGGCTGTTAAAAGTCATTGAAAGTGGAAAGACGAGTGTTGAACCACCTGAAAATGAGAAAAAGGCCTACATGAACTTCATAAGAAAATAGGACTTGTGGGTTAAGCCCTTGAAATAACATGAATTTAGAACCTAAAAGAAGCTCTCTGTAATTAAACAGGGAGCTTTGTTCTATCATCCAATAGGTTAACAATTCATGTGAACTTTAAAAAATGAATTGGACCATGACCATATAAGTAACAGTGCCAAGGCCAATACTGAGCAGATTATTGCGCTTCCAAAGGTGAAGAAGTGTTACCGTTACAAGGGCTATAAGCTCAGGGACAAATGTAGAAAAGGAAGTGAATTTCACATTTTTAAGGCAATAAACCACTAAGATTGCAATGACAGAAGAGGGTAAGACCTTTCCGAGATATCTAATAATAGCAGGAGGCTCTTGATGCCTTCCAAATAAGGCAAAGGGAAATAATCGTGTGAAAAAGGTAAAAAGCGCTATTATACCGATAATGCCTAAATCGCGAAATAAATTCATGATTGGACCTCCTCTTTTTCTTGGATCGGCTTCCTAAATAGGACTATAAGACCAATGGTGCAAATCAATGAAGGTAAAATGAACTGACTTGGTCCAAATAATATTAATGCCAACAGACCGCACGCAAGGCCAATTAAGGCGGGAATATGAAGGGATGTGGACAGCCATTGCTCAATGAAAATCACGACAAAAAGAGCTGTCATGGCAAAATCAATCCCAGTGGTATTGAATAATATCATTTCACCAAGTAGGGCACCGAGGACAGAGCCAATAACCCAATAGGATTGGTTCAGACTTGATATTGCGAGAAATACCTTATCCTCATCAAGATCAGGCGGTATTTTAGTGCCACAGAGCAATGAATAGGTTTCGTCAGTCAAGGAGAAAATCATGTAAGGATAGGCCTTGCCCATATGCTTAAATTTTTCGATGAATGATAAGCCGTAAAATATGTGACGACTGTTAATGGAAAGTGTCATGAGTATAACAGAAATTATGCTAATGGAGGTCCCTAAGAAACTGATGAGTACAAATTGCATAGACCCAGCATATACAAATGTACTGATGAGAAGGGCCCAAATGAAATTATAACCTGCCTTTTGTAATAATAAACCAAAGGCGATTCCTAAAAAAAGGTAACCAAATAGTACCGGTATGGTTTTTATAAAAGAAAAACGAAGGGTTTTATTAAACATGTACGCCTCCTATAATGGATGAATATTAATACCTACAGAGGTACTTGGACTTTACTTTTATCTAATAGAACGATATAATAGTACAAAGTGTACGATATATTGTTTAGATAATGTGATATCATAATACAGTTTATGATGCATATTGTCAAGAGGAGGGCCTTAAGTTGATTCCAATGAATTCAATAGTTGCTAATAACATAAAGCAATTAAGAGAGACTAACAAGATCAGTATGGAAGAACTTGCGCGATTAAGCGGTGTAAGTAAGAGTATGTTGGCGCAAATAGAACGAGGCGAAGGCAACCCGACCATTACAACACTTTGGAAAATTGCCAATGGTATGAAAGTTCCTTTTGATGCCTTAACCATGCGGCCAAAACAGGCGTTTGAAATTATAAAGGCTGAGGATATTGAGCCAATCTTAGAGGACAATGGTCGTGTTAGAAATTATTCGATATTTCCTGATGACGAAAATAGAAAATTTGCCGTTTATTTTGTAGAAATCGACCAAGGGGCCTACTGGAATTCAGAACCTCATCTAAAGGGATCGTCAGAATTTATCACACTGATAAAAGGAGAACTCACCATACGATCTGCAAATGATGAATACACTGTTTATCAAGGTGAAAGCATACGCTTTAAATCGGATGTTCCCCACTCTTATCATAATTCTGGCAAGTCAGAAGCCGTAATACACATGATACTTTATCATTATTAAAACTTAAAAGACAGAGAACAAAAACCGCAATTAGCCATTAATTGCGGTTTTCTTTATACAAATAAAGCAAATTGTCTATTGCACACAACTTGTTAAAAAATGTACAATGTATACTGAGAGTATACAAATGCCGCGTGGGCATTTTAAGAACTCAATACAGTATGATTATATGTTGGAGGTCTATCAAAATGGAGAAGTATAAGGTACTTGAAATTAAAGAAAGCGTATTTGAGGACAATAACCATCAAGCCAATTTACTTAGAGAATCACTCAAAAGAGAGAAAACTTTTTTACTTAATTTAATGTCTTCTCCAGGTTCTGGTAAGACAACAACTGTGCTCAGAACAATTGAGGCACTTAAAAACGAATTGAAAATGGGGATCTTAGAGGCGGATATTGATTCAGATGTGGATGCCCATACCGTTTCTAAAACAGGTACCAAGGTGATACAACTTCACACTGGAGGCATGTGTCATTTGGATGCCGATATGACAAAGCAAGGGCTTGAGGGCTTAGGAACAGCGGAACTGGATTTTGTTATCTTAGAAAACGTCGGAAACCTTGTTTGCCCGGCTGAGTTTGATACAGGTGCCTCGAAAAATGCCATGATATTGAGTGTACCAGAAGGGGATGACAAACCCTTAAAGTATCCTCTGATGTTTTCAATTTGTGATGTTCTACTCA
>NZ_JBVBZF010000059.1:0-14611 GCF_057447755.1 Fusibacter sp.
CCTGAATGCTTCGCCTCAAGTATAATGGTGCCGTATTCAGGTTTCCCCATATCGATACGTTCTTCTGTGGTTTCCAACCCGTGGTCCATGGAATTTCTGATAATATGCATCAAAGGATCTGTGATGTTCTCAATAACATTCTTATCGACCTCTGTATTTTCACCAATGATAATCAATTCGACCTCTTTGTCCACCTTCTTTTTCATATCTCTTACAATTCTGTTCATTTTTTGAAATGTAAGCGCGAGGGGTACCATGCGCATGCTCATCACAGTATCCTGTAATTCATTCATTATGATTCTAAATTGACGGGCTGCCTTTTCAAAATTCTCAAGATGTAGGTCCTGAATTTCTGGATTACGGGTTACCATTGATTCTGAAACAACCAATTCTCCAACCAAATCCATAAGCTTGTCCACACGATTAACATCCACACTGATAAAATTTTGCTTTACAACCTTTTTACCATCACTTTCAGTTTTTGGGACTTCTTTTACTGGCTGTTTTATTGGCTTTTTTTCTCTTGAAATTTCTGCATTTAACTTATTAAGGGTTTCGCCCTCTGTATTTTCAGGGGTTTCTCCCAGTTCGGACGCCTCAAAGCTCACTTTATTAAAGGCATCATGATCATCCTCGCTTGCTTTTATTTCGACCGCCTCATCCACCAGATCAGGACTTGCTTCTGCCTCACCATCAGCAGGGATTATGCCTGCCTCAGCACTTATAAAGGCTTCATTGAAAGCCATTTCGTTTATTTCGAGTAAATCATAGTTTTTCAAAAAGCTAATGCCTCTAATAATTTCTTGAACCTCTTCGGTGGTCATCTCCGTTTTTATGTAGGCCTTAAAGCCATTTTTGACAATATAGTCTGCTGCATCTGGGTCATTTGTTATATCTAAAGGTATATGTATTAAATCAACTACTTTGTCTTTTATGCTGTGAACAAATGTGAACGCCCTAATGTTCTCCATGCCACAATCAAGTTCATATTCAATTTTCAATCTAAAATAGTTCAATTGCTCATTTCCTTTTGAAGATGTTGGTTCTTCCTTAAGGTCAATTTTTTGAGGGGAAATGTAGTATTGTGGTTTCACTGCATTGCTTTCATCTGGACTGTATTGCTCTTTATCATTCATAAATTTTAAAGATTCCAGATAGGTGACAATCTCATCTCTTAGGTCATTCGCTTCACCATTTGGCTGTCCACCCATTTCTAACTTTTTGACCTCTTCTTTAACGAAGTCTATCATGGCCAGTGTTAAATCGGTTATTCTAGACGGATCGTACTTCAAGGCCTTATTATTTCTTAAAAAATCAAAAAGATCTTCGTTTCGATGTGCAATGACAGCAATGCCCTCGTACATCATCATCATTGAGTTGCCCTTTATGGTATGCATAATCCTAAAAATTTCGTCTATTGCAAAATCCAGATTTTCTTCTTTTTCAGATGCCATCATCAATTGCTCTAGCCGATCAATTAATTGAGTTGTCTCATATACATACATTTCAATCATCGGCTCATTTTGATTATATTCACTCATTCACATACCTCCTTCTAGGGATACCTTTTTAGGGCAAGCCGATATCTCTATACTTTTACTTTCGTTTTATATAATACCAACTATAGGTGATATTTAAACGCAACTTTCAATATTTGTAAGTTCACAAAAAAAATAAGCCCCTTTATAGGCTTATTTCTAATTGAAATTTAAGTTAAGTGCATTTGTTTTTAACCATTTACGATCTTGTTGGTAATGGGGATTAACCTCTTCAACTACTTGCCAAAATTTAGAAGAATGATTTAATTCTCTTAAATGCGCAAGTTCATGGACAATCACAGAATCTACGATGACCTTTGGCATAAAAATCAGATTTAAGGAAAAATTTAAATTGCCCTTTGAACTGCAACTTCCCCAGCGCGAATGCATAAGCTTGACCCTAATCTGATTGGGTCTCACCTCCATTTTCTCTGCAAAGAAGGCGATTCTCTTCTCAAGATAAGCATTCAAAATGGGTCTGGTAAGTTTAACAATTTCTCCTTTGATGCTTTCAGGACTTGAACATTTTGATGCTCTTATTAGTAGGTGCTTGTGATGATGATCTACAAATGATGGCCCATTTTCAATTAATTTTATCTCATATTGCACATTCCAAATCGGAATTTGACTTCCCAGTTCAAAACTTAAGGAAGGCTGGACCAATGCGTTTTCTTTCATCAATTCAACTTTTTTAAGGATCCATTGTCTCTTTTGATCAATTATGGTTTGTATATTCTCATTGGAATATCGATTTGGCGCTTTGATTGTGACACTGCCATCTGTATTTATTTTAATTTCACAGGTTTTACGCTTTGATCTAATGACTTCTATCTTCATATACCCTCTTAAAAAGTTTGTTGTCTAATGCCCTTAACATCTAAAGCCTCAATAAAAAATGTCTTTTGAGTACAAATTGTAAGCACGTCTGAAACAGTGTATACATTTTTTGCCACATAGACGTCAATGTTATCCACTTTAAAATAATTATATTGCGCCAGAACCTCTGGCGCGTACATACCAATATCTGGTAGTTTTATGCTACCACATCAGCCACCACCAGCTTTTATGAGCTTTACAGTTACTATGCTTCTTCCCTTCTTGTTGAGATAAGCCAATGCTTCTTTTGTTATTTCAACCTTCATATAACCCCTCCCCATTGTCTGCTTATAGTTGACTGGCGATAATAGACTGAACCGTTTCTGTTAGTGTCACGGTATCCTTATTCATCTCCGCCTCTATCCAAATTGGTTCAGAAATGATAATTTCAACATTTGCAGGCCTTATTAAAAGAGAACCCTTTTTCATGATTTCCTTAGAATTCTTTATTGTAATTGGAACGATTGGAACCCCTGACTTAGTCGCAAGTTTCAAGCCACCTGGTTTAAAAGCTTTAATTTCACCATCAGGACTTCTTGTCCCCTCTGGAAAAATGACCATGGACTGGCCTTCTTTTAAGGTCTTAATCCCCTGGGTGATACTTTTTACTTGTTGCCTCATATCACTTCGGTCCATAAATATACATTGCATATGTTTCATCCAATCTCTTACAAAAGGCATTTTAAGCAATTCAATCTTTGCAATAAAGCCCTTTGTCTTTGGCAAATATGTGATTGCCAATGGAATATCGAAATTACTCTGATGGTTACCTACATATAGTACAGTCTGATTTTCAGGTATATTCTCAAGGCCTTTAACAACAACCCTGCAACCCGCAATTCCTAGAAGCTGTGACGACCATTTCCTTGCTTTAAGATCAGCAAATACAATTTTCTCAGCCTCTGTCATTTTATTGGCTTTAACGAGTGAAGGTATAAGGCCTAGCAAACTAAGCCAAAAATAGGCAAACCAAATTACTGTTCTTATCATAATTATCTCCATACTTGTGATTTACTTTTTTGATGAAAGTTATAAGTGATACTATTAGTTTTCTTAATTGATCTATTGACGTATTTGTCCTTTAATTGATCTATTGTCGAATTCGCTCCTTTAATTGTACGATTGTGATTTCAAGGGACTGATTAAAAGGCCTTTTAACTTAATCAATCTGCTATAACCGTCCCAGCTTGCTATTTTAATCCGATTGAGTAATGACAATTGAAAGCCTCTTGTCCCTGTAGGACAATGATTTCCTTCTTATCCCTTAGCAATTGGTTTGAATCTTCAAAATCTGCAATCCCATGCCAAGGTTCAATGCATACAAAGGGTGCCCTAGGTGACCATATTCCAATATAAGGATAGTCCTTGCATTTAAATTTTAAGAGGGTTTCACCTTCAGCCGAGATCAGGTCGAAGCCGCTAATGTTTTTCCCCTCAAAAATAAGGGCATCTTCATTGAAGAGATCAGGCGACAACTTCAAGGTTTCTGCCTCAAGTGTGATAAGCTTTCGCTTATTCATAATAAGACCAGTTTGCAAAGAAACCATCAAGTGCTCTATTTGTCTACTTTTGTTTGTCCGATTCAACTTTAAGCTATATTGTTCAGATGCTAGATCACAATTGAACGCAGGATGAGCACCAATTGAGAACAGCATTTCATTATCCCCTAGATTGACCACCTCATATTTCACTTCAAGAACAGCCGCCTTAATTGTGTAGGTGACCAAGAGCTTAAAGTGAAAGGGATAGAATTTCAATGTACTTTGGGTATATGTTAAAGAAAATACAGCATGATGATCCGTGTGGGCTTCAAGCGTAAAAACTTGATCTCTAGCAAACCCGTGTCTGGATAAGGCATATGATTTGCCACCATATTGATAATGTCCCTCTTTGAGGCTCCCTACAATGGGAAATAGAATAGGCGCGTGCTTTGACCAATAAGCTGGATCTGCCTGCCATAATAATTCTCGGTTCCTATTGATATCGTAAACACTGGTAAGTTCTGCACCTTTTAAGTCAATCTCAACACGCATAAATGCGTTCTCTATTTTAATCAATTTACGGCTCCTTTTTGTTTAAAAATGAGATTTTGGGGTATCTATATTATAGAGCAAAATCAACGAAAGTTGATGACGCAAAGCTGAAGGATCTAAATTTTTTCTACTGCACACGTATTCATTATAAAAATACCAATTAAAAAAGATAAAATCCTTTTTAAAGCCGTATTTTTATAAAAGGGGAATACGTTCCTACAGAAAAAAAACAGGATAGCCAGCTACCTGAAAAACTTTTCGGTTACAAAGGCAAAATCAGCGAAAGCTGATGACGCAAAACTATAGGGCCTACATTATAAATCTTTAAATGACAAATGGTATCTATAAATCAATTTGCATTTAAACAATCGATTTATAACAGGGTAGCCAGCGACCGAGAAAAGTTTTTTTGTTTTTTGATTCGTGATTACTGGGTTGGAAATGCCAACCCTACCTATCTGTAATGATATTAAGTGGCAATTTTAAAGTGAAGGTTGAACCTTCATTTTTTTTGCTTTCAACTTGAATTTCGCCACCGTGTTTATTGACTATTATATCATGTGAAATACTTAAGCCAAGACCTGTACCTTGTCCCACTGGCTTAGTTGTGAAAAATGGATTAAAGATCTTGTTGATATTGTCTGGCTCAATTCCAAGGCCATTGTCCTTGATGACAATATAACCAAACCTATCATCGCAAGACGTTGAAAGTTCGATCCGACCTAACCCTTCACTATGAATATTCTTAACGGCATGTGATGCATTGACGAGCATATTGACGAGCACCTGCTCTATCTGACCCTTATTGCAATAGAGTAGTTTACAGTCAGAATAATGCTTTATCACTTCAGCAGAATATTTAATCTCATTATTCACAATCAATAAGGCCTCTTCAACTAAAATGTTTAGATCCACATATTCAAAGACATCTTCATCTGAAATACGGGCAAAATTGCGCATGGTCATTACGATTTTGGCAACTCGATTTAAACCTGTTTCAGAGTCGACAAGGACTTCTTTGAAGTCATCAAATATAAAATCCAAATCCTTTTCTTGCCACAGTACATCCATTCTTTTTAAGGAGTTGGTAATGTCGTTTTGAGATTCACAAGAAACCAACTCTCTTCCTAAGCCAATAAAATCAGAAATCGTAGAAACATAGGTTTTTGCTGTCTCCAAATTGCTCATAACAAAAGCCAATGGATTGTTTATCTCATGTGCAATACCTGCTGCAAGTTCACCTATGGCAACCATTTTTTCTTTTTGAACCAGATAATATTGTGCCTCTTGAAGGGCATTATTGGACTTGATGAGTTCTGCATTTTGCTCTGCCAGTTTCATGGCTGATTGCGCCAGTTTAATATCATTTTCGATTTCCCTTATAACAGATTTGACTCTTGCAATAAATTCAAGCTCATTAAAGGGTTTCTTAATGTAGTCTATTGCACCTAAGTCAAAGCATTTTTTTAGGGTATTAGTGTCTTCAATCGTTGTGAGCATAATGATTTTAGGCAGTCTAACATCGTTAATAAGCCTAAGCTTTTCAAGAACTTCAAGTCCCGAAAACTTAGGCATAATAATATCAAGAAGTACTAAATTGCACCCTTTATTAACGATGAAATCAAGGGCTTCTTCGCCATTTGATGCTGTGAATATTTCGCATTCAATTTCATTTGAAATCAGTGTATCCTTTGCAATAACCAAATTTATCTTACTGTCATCTACAATCAATATTTTCATGATCCACCTACTTGACGTTGGTATTTACGAATTTCTTCATAGTATTAGTATACCAAACTTTCCATAGATAAATCAAAGTTTTCCAAACCTTCTTTTATTCAAGGTGTTGCTTGAATCTCACAGATGCAAGTGTTAGTAAAACTGCTGAAAACCCTAGTAAAAACAAGGCTTGCTGATATATGATTTCAATGCCAACACCCTTGACGATAATACCACGTAGAATTTCAAGAAAATAAGTTAAAGGAATAAAATAGCCCGCATAAAAAATAGGCAAAGGCATAGCTTCTCTCGGGAAGACAAATCCACTTAAAAGGACACTTGGCAGTATAATCAAAAGCGTCATTTGCATGGCTTGCAATTGATTCTTTGAAATGGTTGAAATCATCATGCCAATTGCCAGTGAACAAAAGATGAAGGCATTACCAAGAATCATCAAAAGCGCAAAAGAACCAAGCATAGGAATTTTAAAGTAGAGTATTCCAATGCCAATTGTGATGAGAAAATCGATGTTACCGACGACGATATAGGGAATCATTTTGCCTAAAATCAGTTCATAAGACCTGATAGGGGAAACGATCAATTGCTCTATGGTCCCCTTCTCACGTTCTCTTACAAGTGAGAAAGAAGTCAGCATAACAGTGATATTTTGCATGATTAAACCCATCAGCCCTGGTATTGTAAAAATAGTGCTTTCCATGGAAGGGTTATACCAAACATTTGTTGACAAATAAATGCCCTTATTCATATCTTGTTGCATGGTAAAAGCCTTGCTCAGTAGATTTGCACTTTGAAGCGCAGTTCTGGCAACTGTTGGGTCTGAACCATCCACGATGAGCTCAACTTCACACTTTCCCGATGCTGTTAAATCCTTAGAAAATCCTGACGGAATAATCAATGCCGTTTTGATAAGACCCTTTTCTATTAAAAGCTGCAATTCTGATGTATCGTTGACGGTTGTGTATAACTGAAAGTAATCACTTGTAATAAAGGACCTTACCAGTTCTCTGCTCTCATAGGTTTGATCACCATCTAGCACACCTATATAAATTTGATCAACCTCTGTATTTACTGCATATCCAAATATCAACATGAAGATTAGGGGCATCATCACAAGCATGGCCACACTGGCCGGATCTCGTCTTATATGAATGAACTCTTTTATGATAATATGCTTAAATCGATTCATATCACTCGGCCTCCCGTTTTATAAATTTCAGATTTTCAAAGGAATGCTTGATACTCGTATGTGTCTCTTTTTCTACCAATTCTATGAAGACATCCTCGAGATTGTTTGCACCATGTGCCTCAATTAAATCCTTTGGTCTGCCTTCAATTAATTTTTGACCGCTGAAAACAAAACCAACTCGATCACAACTTTGTGCCTCGTCCATATAATGCGTGGTTACCAATATCGTAATCCCCTGCTTTGAGAGTTCAAAGAGCATTTCCCAAAAGAGTCTTCTTGAAACGGGATCGACACCTGCTGTAGGCTCATCGAGAATCAGCAGCTTGGGCTTGTGAATAATCGCACATCCCAGTGCCAGTCTTTGCTTCCAACCACCTGAAAGATTGCCAGTAAGTTGTTTTTCTCTACCATTTAAACCGGCCATTTCAACGATTTGAACAATTCTTTCCTTAATTTCACTTTTTGTCAAACCATAGATATTGGCGAAAAAAGTGATGTTCTCTATTACCGTTAAATCTTCATAAAGACTGAACTTTTGTGACATATAACCAATAGCATTTTTTATTTCGTTGCTATGGTGATAGACATCATAACCAAGCACATTTCCGGTTCCACCACTTGGCTTGACAACGCCACAAATCATTTTGATGGTCGTGGATTTTCCTGCGCCATTTGGCCCCAACAAACCATATATTTCCCCTTTCTCGATAGACAAGGAAACATCTTTCACTGCCTTTAACTCACCATAATTTTTTTGTATCTTATCCAGTACAATAATAGGGTCATTCATTCCATGCCACCTTCTTGAAGTTCAACGTCAACCATCATGCCACTGTGTAATGACACATTTTCATCCAGCGCTGCTTTTACTTTAAATACCAGACTTTGACGGTCTGCCTTGGTGGAGATATTTTTAGGTGTGAACTGAGCATAATCAGAGATTTCTGTGATTTGAGCCATGATGATTTCATTTGAACCGTCTAGGGTCAATTGAACTGGCCCCTCTAAATGCACTCTTGAAAAGTTCGCTTCATCCACATAAAATTGCACATATAGACTATTGTCCTTGAGTAAATCTGCTATGACGCCACCTTGAGGGACAACTTCATTATCATTAAAATAGACCTGCCTAATGATCCCATCAGAAGGTGCTAAAATCTTGGTTTCTTCTATTTTCCACTCAATATTCTCAAGGGCGATCTCTGAAAGTCTCAAGTCAGATTTAGCAATTTCAAGCGTGTGATGATCTACACCCTCTAAAAGATCATTATAGGATACCGTTACGCTCTCGTATTCTTTTTTCAAGACATTTAACTCAGTTTCTGCTTGTTGAACGGCAACTTTTAAATTATCCACTTGATCTGATCCAATGGCATTGCTTTCCAAGAGGGCATTAGCATCTTCCAATTGATTTTTTTTAAGGGCTAAATTATCTTTTGCAAGTTCAATTTTTAGTTTTAGACTTTCCTGTTGCAGAGTCAATCGTTTATAATCATTTGCGTCAGCACCTTCAATCAAGCTGTCCAGCTTACTCTGTTTTATTGCTATTTCAGAGAGAATGCGGTCTTTTTGAAATAAAAGATCGCTCTGATCTATACTTGCTATAAGGTCTCCCTTCTTTACATGATCACCCTCAGACACATTGATTTCAATAACTTTCCCCCCAATCTGGGTCATTGCCTTTGTAATATCACGTTCTATAAATCCAGTATAGGTATTTGTCAAAAGCTTGTCACTCGAATTGATATAGTATGAAACACTCGCTAATATAATCACTAATAATCCTACGAATATTCTTTTTTTCATTTCAATCTCCTTTAGGAATTTATTATAGTATGGCCTTAAGCTGTAATCCCGTGTAACAAGATGAGTTTGACCTGATTCATCTCTCTTTTCAGCTCCATCTCATCAAATTTTTCGTCCATGATGACACGCTTAAAGACCCCTGCGAATAAACCTGCAAAAATTGTCCTTAATATAATTTCATCCTCTAGATCAGGTTTGACACTACCTGCATCTCTATGTGCTTTTATAAAGATCTTAAAATCCATAATGATGGGATTAACCACTTTCTCAACAGCAATGTCACGGAGGTCTGAGTGATACTGAACTTCATTGAACAAGACCTTTGCCAGTGCATGATTCTTTAAAATAATCTTAATTCTATCATCAATGACAATATCAAAAACTTCATCCAGTGTTTTTTCAGGATTTCCCATCAAAATCAAGTTAATGGGTTTATATGCCAGCTCTCTTCCCAGCACTTCAATTGCCTTATAAATAACAGCTGTTAAAAGCCCTTTTTTTGTCTTGTAATATTTAAAAATAATGGCTTCGCTTATATTGGCTAGACTTGCAACTTCATTGGTTTTTGTCGCATTATAGCCCTTTTCTGAAATAATTTGTATGGCTGCATCAAGTATTTGTTTTTCTGTTTCTTCTCGTTTACCCATAAGACCTCCTTTTTAAAAGTGAGTGAGTACTCACTTTTTTTAGTATACGCTGATTATCGTCAATGTCAATAGCATGACAAAAGAAAATGAAATGGGCCCATAAATCTACAAAAAAAACCGCGACAATTCAAACGCATCCTCAAGTAGGATGTTTTTGAATTGCCGCGCTTAGCGATCTGGCAATCTAATGATCTGACAGTTCCGTTAGGAACTGCACGATGTGCTGAACTGCATTTGAATCGGATGATATAATTTCAATCTCATCATCTTTAGAGATGGCACTGGACATAATACTCATAATGCTCTTTGCATTATAGGTCTGCCCATTCTTCTCAATCATAATCTCTGCTTCAAACTTATTTGCTTCACTAACCAACATAGATGCCGGTCTTGCATGCAGGCCAGTTTCATTTTTAATGACAACCTTCATGTTATATGCCTCCTCTAACTTTTAAGCGTTCAGTGTAATCTCACAGACAGTATCGCCTGATTTTAAAGCACCGTAGTTCACTTTTATAGATTTTATAACCTTCATCTCTGTAAAGACAACAGGTGTAATGGTCTCCTTATTTAAGGCCTTAATTTTTTCAACATCAAACTTCAAAATTTCTTGTCCCAATTCAATTTTACAAGGTGGATTGGCAATCCTTTCAAAGCCCTCGCCTTTCAATTCCACTGTATCAATTCCAACGTGAATGATCATTTCAACCCCTTCTTCAGATTGAATTCCAATGGCATGATTTGTAGGAAATATTTGAACCAACTGACCCTTACAAGGACTACAAACCGTGTTTATCCCTTCCTTTGGCAATATTGCAAATCCATCTCCTAGCATTTTTTGTGAAAAAACTTGGTCTGGTACTACTTTTAAATCGACAACATCACCATCAAAAGGCATCTTGATGACAACCGGTTTTGATTTTTTTAAAAAGCGAAACATGTGACACCTCCTTTGTGACTTATAATTATCATATCATGAAATCCTTCAAAGTGTCAGGACACTTTGAAGGATCATCAATCTATTCTATTCTTATTGTTTATTGTTTACTTATTGCTTACTTGTTTATTGCTTAACTTAAAATTTGCTTCATTTCTTCAGCGATCAACTCTGCTTTTGTGCCAACGATTACTTGAATATTAGTGCTGCTTGGTCTGATTGAGCCCGAAGCACCCAATTTTTTAAGTGCATCTTCATCTACTTTTTCGTTTGTTTTTAGTGTCATTCTTAAACGTGTAATACATGCATCCACTTCAACGATATTATCTCTACCACCAAGTGCATTGACATAACCATATGCTACATTAGAGATACCAAGTTCTTCGATAAGCTCATCATTTCCACTTTCATTATCTGCTCTACCTGGCGTTTGTAGATCTAACTTCTTGATGACAAAGACGAAAACCACATAATAGATTGCACCAAATACCAAGCCCACAGGGATTAACATAAGTGGTTTTGTTGCAAGTCCAAAGTTTAACGCATAGTCGATGGCACCTGCAGAGAATCCAAAGCCGTGAAGGATACCCATGCTTGAAACTACAGCCATTGCAACGCCTGTTAAAACAGCATGTAAGAAGTAAAGCACTGGTGCAAGGAACATAAACATGAATTCAAGCGGTTCAGTAATACCTGTTAAGAAAGATGTGAATGCAACAGAGAATAACATACCACCAACGGCTGCACGATTCTCTTTCTTAGCTGTTGTGTACATTGCAAGTGCAACAGCTGGTAAACCAAACATCATTACTGGGTAAAAACCTGCCATGAAGGTTCCGGCAGTTGGATCGCCAGCGAAAAATCTACTTAAATCGCCTGTTGCACCATTAAACTCACCAAATACAAACCATAAGAATGAGTTGAGAACATGGTGTAGACCTACAGGAATTAATAGTCTGTTTAAGAAACCGAATACGCCTGCGCCTAGTGCACCAGCACCGATAATCCAAGTACCAAGTGAATCAAGTCCAGTTTGAACTGGTGGCCAAACGTAACCAAATACAACACCAAGAACTAAAGCGCAAAGTGATGTGATGATTGGTACAAATCTCTTGCCTCCGAAGAAGCCCAACCAATCTGGTAATTTAATATCATGAAATCTGTTGTAAAGTACCCCAGCCATAATACCGGCAATCATACCAGCCAAAACGCCCATATTGATTGATGGATCAATTGCAACAGTAACTTCTTTAATAACCAAGTAACCAATTGCACCTGCTAAGCCAGCTGCACCTTGATTGTTTTTAGCAAGACCAAAACCTACACCAATTGCAAATAGAAGTGCTAGATTTCCAAAAAGCGCTGCCCCAGCAGCTGAAATAATAGGGATGTTAAACACATCTGGTTGACCAAGTCTCAATAAGAGTGCCGCAACAGGTAATGCAGCTACCGGTGTCATTAACGCTTTACCGACTTTTTGGATGTTTCCAAAACCATTACTCATGAAAAATTCCTCCCTTTAAATAAAGTATAATTGCCATGTATATCATTGCAGTGCCGCTTAGCACCACTATAATAACCAAAAAAGGCACGAGTTAAAAAGCAATACGAGATCGCTTAACAACTCATGCCTGATTGAACAGTAACACGTTAGCTTCTTCTTATTCTATCAATGTGAATGGTCATATAAACCATCTCATTTTCATAGACTTTCTTATTCAATGATTTTTCAATATGTTTAACCAAGCTCTCTGATACTTTATAGGCATCAGTGAATTGAGTCTTAATGGTATCTCCTAGAGGATTGTCTATCGACTCACCCTTCTCTATTCGATCAAGACAGTACCATAGGTGACTGACTAGCCGATCGTAAATCAGGGTTCCCTTTTGAATCTTTTTGCCGAGCTTATCTTCTATGATTTGAATGAGTTCTTTAATAATTCTGGTATTTTTTACAGTGTCTTTGACATCTTTCTTATGCTTGGCAGCATGTATGTGCAAAGCGATAAAACCAACTTCACCCTCTGGAATTTCAATGCCTATAGACTCTTGAATCATCATTTGTGCCTTGATTCCCATCTTGTATTCGTTTGGATACAACATTTTAATTTCATATAGAAAGGGGTTACTAATATCAAGGCCGTTCTTAATGCGCTCAAGTGCAAAACTGATATGGTCCGACAGGACGAGAAATAATTTCTGGCTAATCTTTCCAAATTGCTTTTCTGCCTCAGAAACAATTTCAGCACAAACCCCTAAGACTGAACTGTCGATGCCCTTGAGTAGATTAAAATAGTGTTCTTTGTATTTTTCGTCATAGGTTCTAAAGGTTCTTTCCACCTCTTGATCAGAAATGGTAACGGTCTGCCCCACTTTTCGGTTAAAGCCAATGCCCTTGCCGATTAGAATGACCTCTTGATTGGAATTCTGCTCAGTAGCCAATATAACATTGTTATTCATAGGTTTTAAAATCTGATAAATCACAAAATCCCCCTAAACCTCTATACGACTGGATACAAAAAAAGCACGAACGTCAATGAAAATTTTTCATTAAGGTTCATGCCTGATTTAACAGTAACATACCAACTTTGATACTTGATTTAAAAAAATCATAACACCATTGAGAATTTGTGTCAACATTTTTTTAATTATAATCCCCAATGACTTTGTGTTTCACGATCCTCTTCTGCTTCTACGAAGTAGACAATCGTGTCTTTTTCAAAATCAAATGCACGGCCAATAATGATATAGAGTTTCCCGTCTACCAATAAATGATCCTCTTCCATAACTTGATAAGGATCAATTGTAAACTTATCACCTGTAAGTGTTTTCAAAACATCTTTTGCAACAATTTTTACAATCATAAAAACCTCCATTATGCCATTATTTTTGTTTAGTTTCTGATTTGATTATACCCTGAAATATAGATTCCTATCACATTTCTTGATTAAACAATCATTTCAAAAGCCATTTTTGCAACCAATGCAAATGATACGATTACGAAGATTGGTTTGATGAATTTTGAACCCTTGGTCACTGCCAAATGGGTACCTACCCTTGCCCCAATCATCATGGAAATGGCCATTGGAATTGCGTAGTAAAGCACAACTTTACCGTTAATCAAAAATAAAAACAGGGCTGCAATATTACTGGCTAAATTTAGAACTTTACCGTTTGCAGCAGCTTTTTTAAAGTCAAACCCAAAGAGTTTTATCAATGCAAAAATCAAAAAAGATCCAGTTCCAGGTCCAAAAAAGCCGTCGTAAAAGCCAATGACAATAGCCATAAATCTTGCTTTCACAAAGGTAAATACAGTCGGCTCGACATAATGATCTTCAAGGCCCAAATTCTTATTGACCAAAGTGTATATGCCAATAATGGCCACCAAAAAAATAATCATGGCCTTTAAAAAATCCGGATTGAGGCCCAACACCACATTGACACCTATTGCAGAGCCTATTAAAGAAAACGGCACCAGTCTTACCAATACTTTCTTATTGAGGTTTCCCGATTTGAGATAATGATAGGCACTGCTTATTGCACCTGTACTTGAAGCAAACTTGTTGGTTCCAAGTGCAAGGTGTGTTGGTATACCTGTGGCAAGTAAAGCAGGTACACTGATAAGCCCCCCACCGCCAACCATAGAATCCACTAATGCTGCAAAAAAACCCGCCAAACAAATAATTACTAAAGTCACTTTATCCTCCAAGAAACGCACATGTGATGCGTTTTATTATCTTAAATATTATGCAATGATCCCCTTGTCTGCACTTAAATGTTCAAACTGCTAGAGCAAGTGTTTCTTAACAGCCTTCATGTCATTAATACTTAAATCACCAAACCAATCG